>JAIXZU010000045.1 GCA_027489415.1 Alphaproteobacteria bacterium | reverse complement strand
GGCCCTTCTTGCGTTTGCGCTCATCCGGCATATTCATGGTTCCCGGTAGGCGCATGATGCGGTCTATGTTGTGGCAATGGTCGCCGCCAAGTGTGACTTCAAGGTAGCGATTGTAAGCCTCTAGCTCTGCTGTGTTGGCTTGAGTATGTGGTACAGCTTCATCAAGACGCCAGAAGGCTTGGTAGCCACCCCCGCTGTCTACGATGACAGAAGGAGCCGGACTGAAAGCGCGAAGCTTTATAAGAGCCATTTCTCGCTCGCGTTCGATGTCCTCGCCGATTCGCGGGTCAACATCAACGTGGAGCCATGCCAAGTGGCTTATATCCTCTTTCTCCGATTTTTTGTTTAGCGCCCGTTTGCATGGGTTGACGCTAAAATAGAGATTCCATATCCCCTGCTTGTCCTCAATCCAAACTGCCGCCTCATCCAACTTTGTGAAGGTGCATGTTTCGGTATTTCGTTGTTCAGGGTGGATGGCCGTCAATACCCACGGCCCTCCCGGTTTCCAGTTGCTTAAGAAGGCCGTGGATTGTGATGTATCGTGGTTAGGCATCATGTTCGTCCTCCGGTGTTTCTAGGTCAGGGGATTGCCATTCTTGCCAGCCAATAGGCCAATTTTCACAGTCAACTTTTCCAAAGCGTTTGCGTAGGTCAATTAAGGATGTGACCTGATGCATATCTAAGTGAAGCTCTATGCAATCATCTAAGTCCCACTTTGGGTGTGGTGATGCTCGATATTGACCATCCCTGCTAACATACAGAATTTTATGAACTGGCTTGGCTTGCTTGATAAAACCCATACCTACCAGCTCTGTTACGAGAAAATTCAGGTCTTTAATTCCCAATTCCTCCATTATCTCTGAGACAAGTATGAGGTTTGTGGGGCTTCCCGGCACATAAGGTGCAGGAAGCTTGCCCTTTTGCATGGTTTTCATCATCCAAATGAAGATGTCTTGTTGTTTCATGGTATATGCCTAACGTGTGCTAAATTGCTTCGCCTACGCGGGCGCGAGACGACACGCACGGCACGTTTGGTGAAGATGTGTGGGTTTTACGCTGGCTGGTGGCCCATGCGTCCAAGTCAGACTTGAGATAGCGCACCATGCGCCGTCCTAAAGTGAGATATGGCGGGCCGTCTCCGTGGCAGCGTTGCACTTCAAGATATTGATAGGATACGCCGAGGTAGCGGGCGGCCTGTTTGGTTGATAGATACTCCGGGATAGAGATTTGTTGTTTGGTATCTGGTTCAGTCATGTGTCGTCTCCTGTTTGTTGGACGACATCAGTTGACAACTGTGAGAAAAATTAAGCCCACGGGTTTAAAAACCCGGAAATGAGATTTTAATTCCGTTAGCCTTGAGTGGTTCTCTTCTTGCGCTTAGGGCCGACAAAATCCGCTTTAATCACTGCCTCTGTCATAGACGTGACATTTAGGTGAGTGACTGCTTTTATAATATTCTGGGGTATATCTTCTTTAGAAGATTGGATGTGCGTTTTTAGCTTGTTTTTGACTTTTTCCACATAATCGAATGCAGGCCCACCACGAATGTAACCATCCTGTTTAGTAAACGATACATTTGTACTTGGCTTAAGGCCCGTCTGTTTTTGCCAGTCAGACAAAGCTAAATGTATTAGTTCAAACTCTAGCCGCTTCTTTCGTCTGGTCTGTTTCACATCAAAGTAATACTCAAATCTTTCAATGTCTTTAGCCAAAGCAACAGCAATATCCTGGCCGAAGAGAGTTTTACCTGCATCGTCCCATTCAACAGCAAAAAACAATCGGCGCGTAGCAGGTTCCATACCAGCCCAAGCGTTTTGCATATCTCGGCAAGCTATATGCAATTCTTCTAGTGACTTTTTGAATCCAGCGTCATGGTAAGTATTGTTGTAGCTTTCTTCTTCTGGGCCGGATAACTGTATGAGGTAACTCATACAGTATTGTATGAATTCATCGTCTGGCTCTGCTACCTTAATTGGAGACGTGTTTTCGGCTTCTCCCTTGGCTAAGGTAATGGACGTTGTTGGTTTGAGTGGGCGTGCCATCCGGCCCCTCCATTTTCAGTTTTGATTTTATGTAATCAGCCACGCGCTGTTGCTGCACACGAAGATACTCAAAATCCTGCCGGATGTAACCTGCCGTGACGGCACCCATGGGTGGGCGGTGGTTGGTCAGCACGTCAATGTCGTAGGGCGACAGGCCTGCGGCGTTGGCTGCGGTGGTGTAGGTGTCGCGCAGGCGGTGGGGTGTGGGCAAGCCTTTGCGCTTTTCGTAGGGCATAACCATGTGGCTGAGGTTCCCTTGACTATCGAACGCCGGAAAGGCCCACGGGCAGTCCTTACCGAAAAAGGCCACGTTGTCCCGTTTGCGGCGGCGGAGAATGTCCAGGCATATGTCCGGCAGGGGGACGGTGAAGGCGCGGTCTTCGCCGCCCTTAGGCTTGGGCCGGTGCAGGCTACCCCTATCCAAATCCACATCCGCCCATTTGACTGTGCAGGCGTCATTGCGGCGGAGGCCCGTGAATAGGGTGAACAACTGATAGTCCCGGCGCACCGGGTTGTGGATGCTCATCACCTTTTGGTACCAATCGGCCAACATTCCATCCGCTACCGGCTCCTGCCGCCTCCGTTCCTTATACCAGTGCACCGCCATGGTGGGTGAGGAGTGAATATGCTCATTCTCCTTCATCATTGTGGTGTAAATGGCGCGGAGACACTTCATGGCTTGGTTGGCCGCGCCTTCTCCCCGAACTTCACCGAGTTGGGTATGGCGGGCGCGGCACTCGCTACGGGTAATTTCGTGCATGGGGCGGTTGAGCCAATCCTTGAGTTGGTTACCTACTGACTCCTTATAGCGCTGGATAGTTCCGGCCACGCAGCCCTTGCGCTGGATGCGTTCTAGGTGAATGGCCAACCCTTCCCCCAACGTGACGTTGTTGGCTTGTTCTAGGCGGCGCTCCCTCACAGGGTCAATGCCTTTATCCATAGTCACGAGGAGGTGTTGGGCTTCCCTGCGGGCCAGTTCCACCGTCCATGTGCCGTAGCGGCCTATGGTAACGCGCCGGGTGCGGCCCAGAATATCCTTCTGCACGATGAAGGTCTTGGCGGTAGCGCCCACCACAAGCCCAAACCCCTTGAGGTCTGTGTCGTAATAGGCCACCTGCCCTTTTCCGGTTTCTGTGAAGGGAATTTTATCAAGAGCGGCTTTAGTGAGTTTGATAACGGGCATACGGCATTCATCGTGTGAAACGATATAAAAGGCAATAACTTCATAAGCTTGTATAAGCTGTGTAGTAGACAATAAAGCCTTGAAAAGGTGGGTGGTACGAATCCTGTGGCCCGATTAATAAGGTGCCAAATGGCCTAAACCAAAACTGGAATATCGTATACTTATACGCCTAAAAAGTGCAAATAACGGCGGAAATCCATCAAAACTGGGCACCTTATTAATAAGGAAAATTTCACCTTCGTTAGGCCGGGAGGGCAAATTAATAAGGCTATAGTAAGGTGGCTAGCTAAAGCCCGGTAGTATCCCCTAAAACATCTGAATGGCGGAAAACCGGCTTTTCATCAAAACGGATAAGCGCTATAAGGCTAGAAAGTGCTCCCGAAAGGCTTGCGCCGACTTCTCCGAAGGAAGGGGTCATGCGTTCGAATCGCGTCGGGTGCGCCATTTTTTATTTTAACTTACGTGTGTCTCTCATAGACGAGAATCACGCGATGTTCGGAATTTTCCCGTATTTTATTCCCAAGTAATGGCTTGGCAGGTCAATGAGTTCATAGGACGGTTATCTTCCCGTGCGTTAAAGACTTGCCAACGAGAACCAGTCCAGCGACCAATATAGTTATTTTTAGGGCTGCTATACTTACCATTTGAAACACCGGTTGCGTAGGCATAGCCAAATTGTTTGCAAAGATGAGCAGTTGTTGTTGAGTCAACAGCACATGTATGAGCGCCTGACCCACAGGTACTGCCCCCCGGACTGAAAGTGGCTGTTTTAATGCGTAGATCCTTTGGTTCGAATACGGCGATACAGCCGTCAGCGTCCTTGGTTGGATGTTCTGGAGCATAAAGTTTCTGTTTGGCGTTACACGCAATGACTTTATCGGCTTTGCTTCTTGCGTCGTTTGCGGCAATTCCAGCGATTTTAGCGTTATCGTTGGCTTGATCTGCCATCAGTTTCAGTGAAGTCCAGGTCATCTGGAGATCGGCAGATCCTCCAGCTGCCCTTTCCTGAGCCATGGCCAATGAAGATACGGCCGACAATGCGATAGCAGAAATTGCGAGAGTTATTACTTTCATGAACCTTTATGTCGTCATACCGAAGCCTGACTGACAGAGCACAGCCTATCAGGGCTTAGATTTGGAACTGGGCCGTTTGTTGCTGCAGCTCGGTGGCGGATTCTGAGAGGCTGGCGGCGGCGGTACGAGTTTCGTTCATGTTACGTACCATGAGGCCCATTGCTTCGCGGAACTCTGCAATACTCGTGGTAATACTTTGCACCGCGACAGTCTGTTCGCCGACTGCACTAACTGCTTTATCCGAGTTTTCCTGAACTTGCATGAGTACTTCTGCAATTGAGCTGAGGTAGGTCTCGGTGTCCAAGACGTTCTGCTGCAAAGTTGTGATGACCTCACTGATTTCGCTGACGCTTTGGTGCGTGCTACCGGCCAGCTTCCGGACTTCATCCGCTACCACGGCAAAGCCACGACCGGCGTCCCCTGCTCGGGCGGCTTCGATAGCGGCATTGAGGGCGAGCAGGTTGGTTTGCTCCGAGATGGTTGTGATGATTCCCAACACATTGCTGATTTTGTCCGTGCTGTTTTTCAAATAAGCGACGCTGGCGATGGTTTTTTCGATACGGGCTACGATTTCCAGCGTGCTACTGCCGGACTCCTGAGCCATGTTGTTGACCTCTCTGGCTGACGTCGAGGTCTCCTCTACTGCTGCCGCGATACTTTCAAGAGTCGCGTTCTGTTCGTAGGCCACTGTGTTCATACTATCCATACTGGAGGCCATTTCTGCGGCAGCCGCGGAGAGATTGATCGATACTTCCTGAGATATCATGATAACCCCGCGCAGGCGCTCGGCAGTTTTATTGAATCTATCGACAGTCATGGAAAGTTCATCAGTTCCATAAACTTTTCCACGCTTGCTGAGATTCAGTGATGATACGGCTGTAGCGACTTTATCGACTTCCTCGAGACCTCTGCGGATACTTTTCAGGATAAAATAGCCTATTCCCAGCAAGAGGATAGTCATAACCGACACAATGACCAGCCATAGATTGCGGGCCTGGATAATCAAACCATCCATGTGCTCCACCTGACCTAGAGAGTCTTTTTTCATGATATCCGTCAGAACTTCCATTTTCTCAACAACGTCATTCATCATCGGGACGCTTACTGTGTTGAGGGCATGGTGTGCTTCGGTGGCATTTCCGGCATCCGACAGCTTCATAATATCTGTGCCTTTGGTACGATATTCATTCAATGAGGTTATAAACGCATCGTAAGCAGTGCGTTGCTCAGGTGACTTGATATGTTTTTCAAGCTCTTTATCGATTTTTTCGCTTTTTTCAGCCCAGATATCCATTTGTGACTTTAGAGTACTACGATCGGAAGGATCCTCTGACGCGATGTAGCGAATGAAGTAGGTGCGGCGGCGCACGACAGCAAATTTAGCTTCTTCCGCGAGAGTCAGTGCCGGAATCGTGTCATGCGCAATCGTGTAAGCTTCATGATGGAGTTTATTGAAATAAAACAGGCCAATTCCCAACATTAATACCGTTGAGAATACTGCCAAGCAGATGAGTATGATTAGCCTGAGTTTGATCGTTATGTTCATCTGAGTCTCTATTGTTTTGTTCGGAGTGTAAGCTTCAGGGAGGAATCTTCAAGTGAGGAGCATTAAATGGAGCCTATTATATTGCTTAAAATACAACAGGTTATTGTCATACAAATGACAAATACCGCTGCGGCGGTGGTGTGACACGTCTCATATTTG
>JAIXZU010000140.1 GCA_027489415.1 Alphaproteobacteria bacterium | reverse complement strand
GTAAATGTAATTGGCCTTGCGACAATTTTATTAATTATTTTCAGTCCATTTATTAATAATATAATCGGCCATAAATTATCTTATATTGCATTCTTAATATTGCCAATGCCGATAGCTTTACTGTTTTTATCAGCTAAAATTTTGAGATCAATAGGGTGGTTGATAAAACTTAATAATAAAAAATGTATTTCTGAAAAGTGGAATAAAATTTTTGATGAACTTGATGTTGAAGCAAAAGAAATGCTTGCAGATATGGTTTTACAATTTGCAGGAATAGTAGAGTATGAAACGATTAAAAAAGATTGGGTTAAACTTAGAAAATTAATTGCAGCAAAAATTATTGATAAAAATTTAAATTCTACGGATAAACTTCAATATCAATTAACGCCTAAATTTATTCATTTTATTGAAGAAGATATTGATTTTCGATTAAAACTTTCCGAGTTTAGTAAAGCTCAGTTTGGTCATGTAATTATCAAAGCGGATAAAACTAAATAATGGCAAACATTAAATCCACCACCCGTACCGGCAAAGCCAACACAGCCAAAGCAGCCCCAGCCGCGCCCGCACCCGCAGCCTCCACCCCCACCCAACCGGCACTCCCACCGGCACCGGAAGGCATGGTGAACGTCTTTGTGGATGGCATCCTCCTCCACGTCAAACGCGGCGCCACCGTCATGCAGGCCTGCACCCAAGCCGCCAAGGAAATCCCGCATTTCTGCTACCACGAGCGCCTCTCCATCGCTGGCAACTGCCGCATGTGCCTCGTGGAAATCGAAGGCTTCCCCAAACCCGTCGCCTCCTGCCACTGGCCGGTCGCGGAAGGCATGCGCGTCCGTACCGACAGCCAAGCCACCATCAACGCCCGCAAAGGCACCATGGAGCTCCTCCTCATCAACCACCCGCTGGACTGCCCAATCTGCGACCAAGGCGGCGAATGCGCCCTGCAGGACCAATCTGTAGCGTACGGCGGGGACCGCTCCCACTACCACGAATTCAAACGCGCGGTAGACGACAAGGACATCGGCTCCAAAATCAAAACGGTAATGACCCGCTGCATCCACTGCACCCGCTGCATCCGCTTTGCAACGGAAGTTGCCGGAGTCGAAGAAATGGGCGCCACCGGCCGCGGCGAAAACATGCAGGTAGGGACGTATGTCGAGCAAGCCATCCAGTCCGAACTCTCGGGGAACATGATCGACCTCTGCCCCGTCGGCGCGCTCACATCCAAGCCCTACGCCTACACCGCCCGCCCATGGGAACTCGTCCGCACAACCTCTATCGACATCCTCGACGCCATCGGCACCCCCATCACGGTGGACAACCGCCACGGCGCCGTCCTCCGCACCCAGCCTCAGGAGAACAACGCCATTAATGAAGAATGGATGACCGACGCCGCCCGCTTCAGTTATGACGCGCTGAACACCAACCGCCTCACCTCGCCCATGGTGCGCAGGGGAGGGGAGCTCCAGCCCTGCTCATGGCCGGAAGCCTTCACCATCGCCAAAACCGCCCTCCAAAACCCCTCCGCCGGTATCCTCGGCAGCATGGCAGGCGCGGAAGACGCCTTCAGCTTCAAACGCTTCATGGAAACCGTTCTGCCGAATGCCCCATTCGACTGCCGCCCTGCAGGCTCTCAACTGGAAGACTTCTACACCTTCAACACGCCGTTAATTGAGTTCGAAAACGTCGACGCCGTCCTCCTCGTTGGCACCAACCCACGGCTCGAAGCCCCGCTCCTCAACGTCCGCCTCCGCCGCGCCGCCCTCAAGCGCCGCGTGCCTGTGGCTGTTCTGGGCGCGGAAATCGACCTCACCTACCCCCACATCCATCTGGGGAACGAGCCCGAACTGCTGGAAACCTTCAGCAAAAACAAGTTTGCCGAAACCCTCAAAAACGCCCAAAAACCGGCCATCATCGTCGCCGCCAGCGTTCTAACGCGCCCGGACGGCCCCGCCATCATGGCGCAACTGGAAAAAATCGCCAAAAAAGTCGGTGTCATCAAGGATGGCTGGAACGGCCTCAACGTCCTCGCCAGCACCGCAGGCCGCATCACCGCGCTGGACATGCAAGCCCGTAATAAGGCCCCGAAGTCGGACACCGCCAGCATCCTCAAAGCCTTCAACTCCGGCAAACTCAGCACGCTGATAGCTTATGGTGAGGACACCATCCTCGCGGACGACCTCGAAGGGAAGGGGACACTCATCTACATCGGCACGCATTTAACCCCGCTCGCCGAACAAGCCGACCTCATCCTCCCCGCCGCCGCATGGAGCGAAAAGTCCGCCCTCTACGCCAACTGCGAAGGCCGCGTCCAATCCGCCAACCAAGCCGTGCAGCCCCCGTTAAACGCCAAGGAAGACTGGAAAATCTTCCGCGCGCTATCCGAGGAAATGGGCACCGCACTCCCCTTCAACACCCAAACCCAACTCCGCGCTCTCATAGCGGCCCAACACCCCGCCTACGCTCCGGAAAACTGGAACAAAATCACCCCCCGTACCAACGCAATCACCCAATCACCCAATCACTCAATCACCAACAAACCCTTCCAACCGGTCGTAACCGAATACTACCTCCGTCTCGAATACCTCCGCCAATCGCCCACCATGCACAAATGCCAGCTGGAAGCCGGCACCGCCCGCCTCGGCCTGCACCCCCAAGCCCCGGGCCCACTTCCAAAACCCAAAACCCCATCCCGTAAGGCCGCGTAACGTCCATGGAACTCATTAGCCAATACCTCTCCCTCGCCACACCGGAAAACCTCTGGTATCTCGGCCTCACCGTGCTGGGCATTCTGGTTATCGCCGTCCCCGTCCTCCTCGGCATGGCCTACACCACGTGGTTTGAACGCAAGATTTTGGGCTGGATGCACCTGCGCCACGGCCCCATGTACGTCGGCCCCTTCGGCCTCCTGCAACCGATAGCCGACGCCGTAAAACTGATGTTCAAAGAAGCCTTCATCCCCGGCTCCTCCAACAAGGTCATGTTCCTTGTCGCACCCATGATGGTCTTCGTCCCAGCCCTCCTCGCATGGGCCGTCATCCCCTTCGGCCCCAACCCGCTGTACGGCCTCGGCATCGGGCCGGAAAACCTCGTCCTCTCCAACGTCAACCTCGGCGTCCTCTTCCTGCTTGCCATCACGTCAGTGGAAGTCTACGGCATCTTGCTGGCAGGCTGGGCCTCCAACTCCAAGTACCCCTTCCTCGGCGCGGTCCGCTCCGGCGCCCAAATGGTGTCCTATGAAGTCTCAATGGGCCTCATCGTCCTCGCCGTCATCCTGCTGGCGGGGTCCATGAACCTCACGGATATCGTCAACGCCCAGAAAAATATCTGGTTCATCATTCCGGCTTTCCCCGCCTTCGTCATGTTCCTGGTCTCCATCCTCGCCGAGTGCAATCGCCACCCGTTTGACCTCCCCGAGGCCGAAGCCGAGCTGGTCGCAGGCTACAACACCGAATACTCCGCCATGGGCTTCGCGCTCTTCTTCCTGGGGGAATATATCGCGATGATCACCATGTCCGCCTTCACCGCCATCATGTTCCTCGGCGGCTGGCTGCCGCCACTGGATATCGCGCCCCTCAACTGGGTCCCCGGCATCGTCTGGCTGCTCCTCAAAATCATTCTGGTTCTGTTCTTCATGGTCTGGGCGCGCGGCACACTGCCCCGCTACCGTTACGACCAGTTAATGCGCCTCGGCTGGAAAGTCTTCCTGCCACTCTCACTGGTCTGGCTCGTCATCACAGCCACCGCCGTCAAACTCCTCGGCAACTTCGCAAGCTAGGTATAAGGTTACATAATAATGAACACGCAAAACGCACCACGCAAAACGCAAAACGCCACATGGCGCACCCTCCGCCAATTCCTGCTCATCGACATGATCAAAGGCTTCGCGCTCACCTTCCGCATGCTCTTCGCGAAGAAGTTCACCATCATGTACCCGTTTGAGGCCACACCCATCAGCCCGCGCTTCCGTGGCGAACACGCCCTGCGCCGCTACCCGAACGGCGAGGAACGCTGCATCGCCTGCAAACTGTGCGAAGCCGTCTGCCCCGCCCAAGCCATCACGATCGAGGCCGAACCCCGCGCGGACGGCTCCCGCCGCACCACGCGGTACGACATCGACATGGTCAAGTGCATCTACTGCGGGCTGTGTGAAGAAGCCTGCCCCGTGGACGCCATCGTCGAAGGCCCCAACATGGAATTCTCCGCCGAAAACCGCAAAAACCTGCTCTACACCAAGGTCATCCTGCTGGGGAACGGCGACAAGCTCGAACCAACCCTCGCCGAACGCCTGAAGCGCGACGCGCCGTACCGCTAGGCCCAAGGTTCAACCCACATGTCCAACTTCGCCCTCATCAAGCAATTCCACGAAAAGTTCGACCCCATCAACACGGGCGAATCCCTGGAAACGCTCATCCCCCGCCGCCTCGGCTACCTGCTGGAGGAACTTCAGGAAGCCGCCACCGCTGCGGACGAATACTTCGGCCTCGCCATGGATGAAAAGATGTCGCAGGATGCTGTCGCCATGCGCACCGCCAAAGCCGCCATGGTGAAGGAACTGGTGGACGTCCTCCACGTCACCTACGGCTTCCTGCACATGGTAGGGGTGGACGCCGACGCCGCATTTGCGGAAGTCCACACCTCCAACATGTCCAAAACCCCGAACCCCGGCGGTAAGGCAAGCAAATCCGCGTCCTATCAACCAGCCAATATGGAGAAGTTTGTATGACACCCGACCAGCAGCCCGCCCAACAACCCGATCAACCCGCCATCGCCGGCGTCCCCACAGCGGACATCGCCAGCGAAATCGAATCCTGGCTCAACTGGCTCGCCAACGCGCTAACGGACTGGTCCGGCCCTCTCACCGCCATCAAGGAAACTGTCTTCGCCCTGCTGGAAGAGTTTAAGCCGGTAATCGACATCATCATGGCCTTCGCCTAAACCAGCAACAGCTCGCATGATTTACATAGTATCCGGCGTCACACGTAGCGGCAAATCAGCACTTGCCCGCATGTTGCATCAATCAACAGGCTTTCCCTATTTTCATCTCGATCATCTCATGTTCGGAATGATTAAAGCCATGCCCAACTGTGGTTTTGTCGGAGAAACCGATGATATGGTTAAAGGCGAAATTGTGGGCCCTCTGGTAGTTGGTATTCTGGAGGCTATGCACGAAGATGGAGTTCAAAATTATATCGTGGATGGGGTAGGTCTTTTACCAAAACACGCAAGCCATCTCATCTCAACTTACCCAAATGTCTTTAAAGCATGCTGGCTTGGCTACCCTAATGCAGCACTAGAGAAAAAATACGCTGATATTCGCGCCCACACGGCTCCGGATGACTGGTTAAACCCCTATCCGGACGACTATGTAAGGGATATAGTCACTTACGGAATAACTAAAAGCATTATGCTAAAAGAACAGTGCAAAATTCATAATATTCAATATTTTGATACGTCAGCTAATTTTTCAGAAACCCTAAACCAAGCCCAAGCCTACCTTCTCAACCAATCGAATCACGAATAACGAAAACACGAATCACGACCATGCTCCCCGATATTTTATTTTTGCTTTTCTCTACAGGTGTTTTAGTCGGCGCTGGCCTCATCATCGCCGCCCGCAACCCCATGGTGGGCATGCTCGGCATGCTGGTCACGTTCCTCAATGCGGCAGGGCTTTTCATCCTGTTTGGCGCGGAATTCTTGGGCCTGCTCCTCATCATGGTTTACCTCGGCGCCATCGCCGTCATGTTCCTGTTTGTACTGATGACGATCGACATCGAATTCTACCAAATCCGCGAAAAAGCCAAAGCCTACCTCCCCATCGGCCTTCTCACGGTGGGTATTCTGGCTGCGGAATTCATCCTCGCCGCCAACTTCGGCCTGTTCAGCACCAACATCACCGTGCTGCCCACGGGCCCGCAACCATCCAATATCGTCCAAATCGGTAACGTGCTGTTCACCACCTACGCCCTACCGTTCCAACTTGCGGGCCTCGTGCTGCTCACCGCCATGGTCGGCGCCATCGTCCTCACCCACCGCCCGCGGTCGGATGTCAAACGTCAGGACATCGGCAAACAAAACTTGCGCACAAAGGAAGAAGCCATCAGCCTCGCCAAGCCCAAAACCGGCGCCGCCATGGGGCAGGGGGTTGCCAAGCACTGGAACCCGAAATCCGTCTCCAAAAAGGTGAAGTAAAATGACAAACCCACGCCCACTCCTCAAAAAAACCGTCACCGTGGTTGTCGAACGGCCGCTAGGCAGTACGGACCCCACCAATCCCCGCCTCATCTACCCCATCAATGTCGGCTATGCGGAAGGCACCACAGGTAAGCGCGGCCAACCCTATCCAGCCTATGTACTGGGCGTGGAAGAAGAAATGGCGGAGTTCACCGGCAAGGTCTCCGCCATCATCCACCGCACGGAAGAAGACGAATATTTCCTCGTCGTCACGCCAGAGGAACTGAAACCGTCCGAAGACGACATCATCGAAGCCACCTACTTCGCCGAGCAATACTTCGAATCCGACATCATCCGATAACTCAACACTCAACACCCAACACTCAACACTTAAAACGGGCCTCGAAATGTTCTACTCAATTACTTTAAGCCACGTCCTCACCTTCTCCTCACTCCTCCTCACCATGGGGCTTGCGGGCATCGTCCTCAACCGCCGCAACATCATTGCCATCCTCATGTGTCTGGAACTCATCCTCCTCGCCGTGAGTATTAACCTCGTCGGCGTCTCGCACTTCCGCGCGGATATCTCGGGCCAGATCTTCAGCATGTTCATCCTCACCGTCGCAGCGGCGGAACTCGCCATCGGCCTCGCCATCGTCACGCTCTTCTTCCGTAACCGCGGCAGCATCGAAGTCGACGCCGCGGACTTGATGAAAAACTAATTCCCCTGAAAAAAACAAACAGGAAAGCCAAGTCCATGAAAACCTCAATCGCCGCCGTCTCAACCCTAGCTCTCTTGGCCGCCTGCGCCACCCAAATGCCCTCCAACGCGAAGGATTACTCCTGCACGGACTACAACAAAGCCAAACAACGGCTGGACGCCAAACCCGCAGGCACCACCCTGAACGACCTCTACACGGACGCCGAAATCCTCCGCTTCATGAAGGTCAACCTCGTTGGCTTCAAATCAGCCATCGGCAAACACCCGAACCGCGAGGAAGCCATGCGGACAATCGAGGACTCCGCCGACATCCAAGCCCTCCAGTGCCGCGTCGCCCCGAAAGCCGTCGTCAAATACACGGCCGAACAAGTCACACCTGCCAGCGTCCGGCTGGGCTATGTGGTGGACTTCTCCGCCGCAGGCGGCACACCACCGGAGGTCAAGGAAGCCCTCGGCAACCGCCGCCTCGGCAAAGGCGTGAAGGACGAAGCCGGCATGGAAATGGTCAAAAAGTTCATCCAGAACTGCGCCAGCGGTGCCGCCCCCGCCCAAGCCTGCAAACTCGGCAACCTTTAACCGTTAACCATCAATCCATTAACCCCGGGTCTCCCCATGCAGCAATTCTTCAAATACCTCGGCGCCTTCTGTCTCCTCACCATAGCCGCGTCTCTGGCGTTTTGCTCCATGGGGGTCTATCAGGGCATCCAAACCGCCAATAAACTGTTCGCAGGGGCGGACAACTACACCTGCCGCCAGTTCATGTATGACATGGAGCAACCCGAAACCGACAAACTCTCCCCCATGCTCATCGCCACCGCCGCCTACGGCACAGCGGGAGGGGAGGGGATAGATAAAGCCCGCGAGGATGAAGTCGTCGAAACCGGCATGCAACCGGCGGTCAAAAAAGTCTATGAACTCTGCAAGGGCAAACCGGCAGAACGCGTCCTCAACCTTGTCGCAGGCACCGTCACCGGCGGCGCAACTGCCACAGTCTCAGGCACTGTCCTTAGCTCACCCACTAACGTAAACTAATAAGTCGTCGTAAAACGCTCCCATGCAAACCCTCGCTCCCCAACTGGTCACACTCGCGGTTCTCCTGCCCGCCATCGGCGCTCTCCTCGGCGCCCTTACCTATCTCATCTTCCCCTCCGGCCGCGCCGAGCTCAGCCACGCGCACGGCCATGACGACCACCACGACCATCACCATACCCCCGCCAGCACCTCTCCCTCCATTGCCCACAAACTTACCATGTTGATAACATCAGGTTCGGTGCTCACAGCCGCAATCCTCTCATGGGTGCTCTTCATTTCCCTGAACAACGGCACCATCTCCGCCTTCACAAGTGATTGGTTTACCTGGATAACCGTCGCCAACTGGAGCGTTTCCTTCGGTACCCTCTTCGACAAACTCTCCGCCACCATGCTCATCGTTGTCACCACGGTTTCGGCCGCTGTCCACGTTTACAGCGTGGGGTATATGCACGAGGACCCCTCGCGCCGCCGCTTTTTCATCTACCTCAGCGCTTTCACCTTCACCATGCTCATGCTCGTCACCGCCCCCAACTTGGTGCAAATGTTCCTCGGCTGGGAAGGCGTGGGCGTCTGCTCCTACCTCCTTATCGGCTTCTGGCATGAAAAAGCCACTGCAAACGCCGCTGCCATCAAAGCCTTCATCGTCAACCACGTCGCGGACGCCGCCATGCTCATTGGCATGTTCCTCTTGGTCATGACCTTCGGCAGCTTAACCTATGCGGACTTCCTCCCCCGCGCCGCCGAAGTCGCAAGCACGAACCAAGGCACCATCAACCTCATCGCCCTCTTCATCTTCATCGGCGCTATGGGGAAATCCGCCCAGTTCGGCCTCCACACCTGGCTGCCGGACGCTATGGAAGGCCCCACCCCGGTAAGCGCCCTCATCCACGCCGCCACCATGGTCACCGCAGGCGTCTTCCTGCTCTGCCGTATGTCACCGCTCTACGAAGTGGCTCCGGAAGTCCTCCACATCGTAGGTTGGGTCGGCGCCATCACCGCCATCTTTGCCGCTACAGTTGGCCTCACGCAAACGGACATCAAACGCGTCATCGCCTACTCCACCTGCTCGCAACTCGGCTACATGTTCTTCGCCATCGGCGTCTCCGCCTACCCCGCCGCCATGTTCCACCTCACCACGCACGCATTCTTTAAGGCCTTGCTGTTCTTAGGCGCTGGCTCTGTCATCCACGGCATGCACCACGAGCAAAACATCTTCAACTACGCCAAATCCGGCTATGTGCTGCGCAAACTCATGCCCATCACCTACGGCCTCATGTGGCTGGGTAGCCTCGCTCTGGCAGGAATCCCACCCTTTGCCGGATTCTTCAGTAAGGACCTCATCCTGGAATCCGCCTTCGCCGCCCCGAACGGCTCCGGCATGCCGCTGTACATCTTCGGCACCATCACCGCCATGCTCACCGCCATTTACGGCTTCCGCATCATCTTCATGTCCTTCCACAACAAGGAAATCCCCCACCACGAAGAACCGAAAAAGTCGGCTAAGTCTACCAGATCCAAATCACACTCAATCACTCAATCACTCAATCACCCAATCACTCATCACACCCCCCACGAATCCCCATGGCTCATGGTCATCCCCATGCTGCCACTGGCCTTCGGTGCAGTCCTCGCAGGTTATCTGCTGAAGGACATGGGCAGTCTGGAATGGTGGCAAGGCGCAATCGTCATAGACCACGCCCACACCGCCCTCCACGACGCTCACCACATCCCCGCCTTCGCCAAAGTTCTGCCGCTCATCCTCGCCATCTGCGGCATCACGGCAGCCTACTATCTCTTTGCCGAACGTCGGGACATCCCCAACACCATCGCCAAAACCGCAACGCTGCCCTACGCCATCAGCCTGAATAAATGGTATATTGATGAACTCTATCAAATGATGTGGGTGAAACCGACCCAAGCCCTCGCAAGCTTCCTCGCGGTCTACTTCGACAAAAAAGGCATCGACGGCCTCATCAACAACGGCGCCGCCACCATCTACGGCTTCGGCCAATGGCTCCGCCTCGGCCAAACCGGCTACCTTTATCACTATGGCCTCGCCATGCTCATCGCCATCACCACCGGCCTCGCCTACCTTCTCTGGAAAGTCCTCTAAATGAACCACCTCCTCAGCCTCCTCATTTTCACCCCACTGCTCGGCGCAGCCATCACGCTGTTCCTGCCTAACCGCGTCATCAAACCCGCCGCACTGGCCTTCAGCCTCATCCCGCTGGCACTCTGCTACCCGCTGTTCGCAGGCTTTAACGCCGCGCTCCCCGGCATGCAGTTCACGGAAGTCCACGCATGGCTCCCCGCCCTCAATATCGTCTATAGCTTGGGAATCGACGGCATCGCCCTCCCGCTCATCGGCCTCACCGCACTCCTCACGCCGCTCTGCCTTCTCGCCTCGTGGCACATCACCAAAAACCCCCAAGGATTCTTCGCCGCGTTCCTCGCGCTGGAAGCCTTCGTCATCGGCGTCTTCTCCGCGCAGGACTTCATCCTCTTCTACCTCTTCTGGGAAGCGATGCTCATCCCCATGTTCCTCCTTATCGGCCTGTGGGGCGGGGAAAACCGCGTCTACGCTGCCCTCAAGTTCTTTCTCTACACCTTTGTCGGCTCGGTCTTGATGCTCGTCGCCGGCCTCTGGCTCTTCGCCACCACCGGTAGCTTCGCGCTGGAAGTCTGGGCAAACACCACTCTCCCGCTCCCCGCGCAGCAACTGCTCTTCCTCGCCTTCTTCGCCGCCTTTGCCGTGAAGGTGCCCATGTGGCCGTTCCACACCTGGCTACCGGACGCCCACGTCCAAGCCCCCACCGCCGGTTCCGTCATCCTCGCAGGCGTGCTCCTCAAAATGGGTGCCTACGGCTTCCTGCGCTTCTGCCTGCCGATGTTCCCGGAAGGCGCCGCATGGTTCGCCCCCACCATCTTCGCCCTCTCCGCCATCGCCATCGTCTACGCCGCACTGGTCGCCTATGTGCAAACGGATATTAAAAAGATGATCGCCTACTCCTCCGTCTCGCACATGGGCTTTGTCACATTGGCCATCTTCGCGGGCACCGTCACCGGCCTCCATGGCGGCCTGCTCGTCATGGTCAACCACGGTATCGTCTCCGCAGGCTTGTTCTTGGCCGTGGGTGTTATCTATGAGCGCCTCCACACCCGCAACCTCGCCCACTTCGGCGCACTGGCACGCATCATGCCCGCCTACGCCTTTGTCACCATGTTGCTCACCCTCGCAGCCGTAGCCCTACCCGGCACCAATAGCTTTGTGGGGGAATTCCTCGCCCTCGCAGGCGCCTTCCCATCGGCGCCAATTTACACCGCCATCGCCACCACCGGCGTGGTCTTCGGCGCCCTCTACATGCTGCACCTCTACCGCGGCATGTTCTATGGCAGCCCGTCGGAAACAGTGCTCCACCACACTGCGGACCTCAAGGACCTCACCCTGCGCGAATGGGCCACCTTCCTCCCACTCCTGGTCTTCATCCCGCTCCTCGGTGTCATGCCGTCACTCGCGCAAAACCTCTGGAACCAGCCGGTAGAAAGCCTATCCGCAGAATACCTCCCCATCCTGCAATCCCACAGCACACCAGTACCAGCAGCCCCCCAAACAGCCCCCATCACTCTGGAAGGGCAGGGGGTAACCGCCTCGACCACCGAAGTAATTTCCAACACCGTACCGGTCTCGCCAACACTGAACACCGCACACTAAAAAACTGAAACACTGAGTATCATGACCCACCTCGACATCCTCCTCACCGCCCCCCTGTTAATCACAGGCCTCGGCAGCCTCGTCCTGCTCATGCTGGGCGCGTTCACCAATTCGGCCCGTGCCACCGGCATCGGCGCCGCGGTCATCATTCTCGCCGCTATCGGTCAATTACTCTTTTACCCTGCCACCGGCCCCGTCTTCCCGCTAGAAAACGGCGCAGGCCACCTCATGCACGTCTCTCCCTACACGAACGTAGCCAGCCTCATCCTCCTTTTCGTCGCACTCCTCTGCCTCCCACTCATCCAGCCGTACTTTAGCCGCGCACACGCTTCCAACACGCAACACGCAACACGCAACACGCAAAACGCCCATAATCCCGAACTCTACGTCCTCCTCATCCTCGCCATCACCGGCGCACTGGCCTTCATCACCTCTGCGCACCTGCTCACACTCTATGTCGCTCTGGAACTCATGTCCTTCCCACTCTACATTCTGGCCGCTTTCATGCGGGACGACGCCAAATCCTCCGAAGCCGGCCTCAAATACTACGTCCTCGGCTCCATGGCCTCCGGCCTCATGCTCTACGGTATCTCACTGGTCTATGCTGGCCTCGGTAACCTCAGCTTCTCTGGCATTTATGTGGCCCTGAACACCGCCGCCAGCACCGGCACAATCGCCCCCGTGGTCCTCATCGGTATCAGCCTCACCCTTGTCGGTAGCCTCTTCAAACTGTCAGTTGCCCCGTTCCATATGTGGACACCCGACGTCTACGAAGGCGCCCCCACCCCCGTCACCGCCATCATGGGCGCACTCCCCAAAATCGCCGCTTTTGCGCTGCTCATTCGCTTGCTGAACGGCCCGTTCCTCTCGGTCGCCTCTGTCTGGCAACCCACGCTCGCATGGCTGGCCGTGGTCTCCATGCTCATCGGCTCCGTCCTCGCCATTGTCCAGTCTAACCTGAAGCGCCTGCTCGCCTTCTCCACCATCGCTAATGTCGGCTTCATCATGGTCGGCGTCGTAGCTGGCACCGCTGCGGGCACCTCCGCCACCCTCCTTTACCTTGCCATCTACACCACCACCACCATCGGCCTCTTCGCCGCTGTCCTGGCCGGTCAGGTTAACACGGTGGATGACCTCAAAGGCCTAGCCACCCGCAATCCATGGCTCGCCGCCGCCTTCATGCTGTTCCTGTTCAGCCTTGCCGGAATCCCCCCTCTCGCAGGCTTCATGGCGAAACTCGGCGTCTTCACCGCCGCCGTGGCCGCAGGCTTCAACGCCCTCGCCATTGCCGGAGTCCTCGCCTCGGTCATCGCGCTGTTCTACAGCCTCTGGCTCATCAAAGTGATGTACTTCGACGCCCCAACCACCAACACCCCAACCCCAGCTATCCCCAGCGCGCTGCAAATCACACTCCTCATCTGCTCGGCCGCTACGGTTCTGTTGGGTATCCTCCCAACCCTCATCGGCAACTACACCCTCGCCGCTGCCACCGCTATCTTCTAGGCAGGGCAGGGGGCACCTCAATGCCGCCCCCCAAGGGCGGCATTGTCGTACATGACGAGTTTTTGAACCCCATAGAGGCTTACACACCGCCTACCTCGCCAAATAAAGCCGCTTCGCCTACTTGACCAACAT
>JAIXZU010000029.1 GCA_027489415.1 Alphaproteobacteria bacterium | reverse complement strand
GCTCCTGTTCATTGACCTTGGCAGAAAGCAGCTCGTTTCTCCGACGCAAAAGGCTTTCGGCCAGCTGCGTCGAAGAAGCGTCTGGGCGCAAAGGCGCAGAAGCTGCCTGTGCTAGCTGGCGACGCAATGAGATCACGAGGTTTTCCTGGCGGGAAATTTCCGCTTTCAGAGTGGCAATCGTATCTGAGTTCGCGTCGCTTGATGCCTGACCCTGCGCCAACCTCATGTTTTCGCGCGTTATACGCGAAAGCTCAGCACGGGCATCATTGGCGCTCACCCGGGCGTATTGAAGATCGCTGCGCATGCGCTCTAAACTGCTGGTGAGGGCCTCGATCTGCGTTTGCCGGGTCCGGAGTTCCCGGTCCTTTTCCGCCAGCTGCTCGTCGTAAGTGCTGAGCGAAGCCATAGCCGCATCCGGTAAGCCAGCAAGCGAGGTTCCCACCGCTTCATAGGTCGCTGACGCAGACGCTTTGAGAGCGGTCGCCCGCTCATCAATGTTGTAGTAATCGTAGATGGCAGGCGCCACGAGCGCCAGGATGCCCACGCTAACAACTGCCAGGACAGCTACCCGAAGATTGAATCGAGGAGATGGAATATTGCCAATCAGGCTCGACGCTGATGCCAAGGCCGCCTGACTGCGCTCCGCGAATGCGAAAGATGTGGACGCATTTGCCAGACCCGTCTTCGCAGTATCGAGCGCGGAACCGAGTTTCATGGCGGCAGTGCCCGCCAGAGCATCCACTTTGGGATGGAGGACCGCCTCGGGTGCCGTATCCGGCTCCGGCTGGTCCTTGAGTGCGCGTAACGCTTTGATGCGCTTCTCGACATGCGGGTGGGTTGAGAACCATGCGCCAAGGCGGCTGCCCCGGAACATCAGGTAGCCATATTGATGTTCTAGTTTAGTCGGCTGTGACGGCAACCCGTGTAGTCGTTCGAGGGCACCTATCATGGCAGCCGGGGAGGCGATCCGGGCTCCCACCGCGTCGGCATGGAACTCGCGGGCGCGGGAAATACCCTTCACCACCAGCTCCGACCCGACGAATACGGTTTGACGAAGGGCAACACCTGCTGCTCTCCCCAACATAGCGTCCGAGCGGTTGCGGGAGAGGGCACTGACGAGAATGACCGTCGTCGCGGTGATCACGTTCCCCAGCATGCGCTGAAAGCCTTCGGCGAACTGCATGCGGTTCATGTCATTATGGTAGATGTGCCCCAGCTCGTGACCGATAACGGCGTCCAGTTCCTCGTCAGTGATGAGGTCCATGAGGGGCTGACCGAGAACCACCGTCGAGTTCTTCGGGGTGCCGATCGCGAACGCATTCATCACGTTCACGATCCCGACTGCTGGTGCTTCGGGAAGGCCGAGGGTCTCAGCATGTCGTGCCACCCGCTGAGACAGGGGATGATCCTTCGGCAGGTAGTTGATGCCAAACAGCCCGCCCATCGATGCCTTTGCGCCCGCCACAAACCGGCCACCGAACATCGAGCCGAGAAGCGAGAGCACGAGTCCGACCGTGACAGGGGTGCCGCTGTAGTAGACTAGGTACTGCGGGAAGAATTCGATGATCCCGCCGGTTTGCACAAGCCAGCCGATAATGCAGCACGTCAAAATCACCACAGAGCTGAGGAGCAGGGGCGTGGCAAGCCAGCTTCCTGCCGTTTTGTATTGCGCCTTGATCTCTTCAGGGTCCTTTCCGATAAGGCGGAACATTCGCCACAAAAGAACGGCTTGTGCGATCCACAGGGCGAAGTTCAGCAACACCCCCAAAGGCAGGTAGAGGGAGGTAATCGAGTAAACCAGGCTGAATGCTTCACGACTGTCGAACGGGTGGAGGTAGGCAACGATCGAACGGTTAGATCCGATGAAAAGATCCCATAAGATCCGGATGACGCAGAGAATTGCATACCGGAACGCTGCAGTGCGCAGGGAGGCGGGGCGGAAAAAGTCAACAAAGCTGATCATTGAAAGCTCGCGTTATGGATGGCTTCAACGGACCGGCAGTCCGGCGCGGGTTTTGCAGGTATGGCCCAGGAACCAGGGTACCAGACGGACCTTCATGGGGTGCGGAATCTGGCTGATCGAGATGATTCCCGCGCGGGTCTGGTCCGGGTTCGTCGCACTGAGCAGGCTGACCACCTCCGTGGGCGTCAGCAGTGGACGGTGAGAGAAGTTCACGTTGGCATTGATGGAATGCCCGCGTGTCGTGGACTTCTCGAAAATGTCGGTCCCTGTGGTCGAACCGCTCGCAGAAATTCCACCAGACAGGTGGGCAACGGTTGTGTCGCCAAGGATGTATTCCGACACCAGCCTACCGGTGAAGGCATCGTTTGTGCCGAAGAACATTTTCACAGCGGAGTTCAGGAAGGTCTTCCAGGAGGAGGGGTAGTGTTCCTCCAGCGTGGAGAGATCCTGCAGGAAGAACCAAAGGCGCACCCCGGCTCCCGCATGCGTCCGGATCGCATCGCGAAACTGGGGGAATGGCCCGAGAGACAGAAACTCGTCGAGCACGAACAGGACCGGGATCTCTGGCTGCCGTTCATTGCGGAGCATGGCATCGAGCGCTGAGGCCAGAACGATCTTCAGGAAGGAGCCATAGGCATCCATCTTGTCGAAGGGTACGCTGATGTAGACGGTCGCCGTCTGATCCTTCAGAGACTTGAAATCGAGCCCTTCGCGGGTGGCGTCCGTGACGCCGGGATCGTCCCATACCGCCAGTTCAGAGTTGAAGGTGTCGCGGAGGGTCGACAATGCCTCGCGCCGTTTGCCCAGAAGGGTGGTTGCGGGGTTGGCGATTGCAGAGATTCCGGAGCGCGCCATGTCCTCGGCAATCTGGTGCAGTTCGTCGAGAGGGCCTGCCGTAATATCGCGGATCTCCTGCATCGTCCGTTTATGCGGAGGGGCGAACTTCACCACGAACATGATGAGTGCTGTCAGGAAGGCTATGGCGTCATTGCGGAAGAAGTTCTGCGCTTTCGGGTCCGGCGGCATCAGCAGGCTGGCGAGAGCGCGGGCGTCAGAGAATGACTCGATGGTTGCGAGCGGGTTGAAGCCATCGGTGTCACGACCGAAGGGCGCGATCCGGTAAACGGGTCCCAGAGTGCGGCGCCAGCCTGCAGTATCGCGGTAAAGCTCGCCTTTGGGGTCGAGGACCACGCAGGAGCCGCGATAACGCAGCAGGTTGGGCACGATCGTGGTGGTGGACTTGCCGGAGCGGGTAGGGGCCACTGTAATGAGATGGCCCTCACCATCCCAGTGTATCTGCCCAGCGAGCCGGTCATTCAGGTCCGGGTCCGGGAACGTCCCGAGCAGAATGGAGGATGGGGTGTCGAAAGCCGTCACGGGCTTCAGCACGCCCGCCAGGTTGACGTCTGTGGCGGTGGCCCATCTGGCTGAACCGTGGATATCTGGTGGGTTTTCCAGTGCCTCGCGGAGACGGTCCCGCTCCCGCGCAGCTTCCTCTTCCATCTTTTTGCGGGCGCGATGCCCGGCGACGGTTTTGGTGATCTCAGTGCCAATCTTCCAGCCGGTCGAGATCCCGTCTAGCGTGTTGCCGGTCGATTTGTTGCTAAACAGATCCACGCCTTTCAGCGGGTCGAACCCCTTAAACCAGTCTGACACCCACAAGCCCCCTTCGCCGATGCAACTCCCGCATTGGTAGCAGCGCTGATTCGGAAAAATCAAGTATTTCAGGTAGGCGGGTAAGCCACTCTAACAGCGCACTTACGCATCGCCGAACGCGTACGCATTGGACGAAGTGGCGATGCGGGTGCTCGGTTTTCTGACCGGCGCGGGACGCGACCGGAGAAAACCGGCACGTGCGCCAGGGGCAAGCCCCTTGGGACCCCTCCGTGCGCCCTTGACTGCCGGATGCCATTCGCGAAAGTGGCGGTGAGGGTAGGGTGATGGCGATCTTTCATCTGCACGTGAAGAACATCAGTCGTGGTGACGGTCGCTCTGCGGTCGCTGCGGCGGCGTACCGTGCAGGGGAGACCCTGCCAAACGCCGTTGAGGAGCGTGAGAGCGCCTTTGGTGGACGCCGTGATGTGTTGCATGCGGAGATCGTGTGCCCGGAAGGGGCGGCGCCGTGGATGGCAGATCGGGCTGCCTTATGGAACGGGGTCGAGGCGGCGGAGCGGCGCAAGGATGCTCGTCTGGCAAAAGAGATCGAGGCTTCGTTACCCCGCGAGCTTCCGCCCAAAGCCTGGCTGGAATTGTGCCGCAACTTGGCGGCACATTACGCTAAGCAGGGGTTCGTCGCAGACTTCGCAATTCATGACGACGGCAGCGCGCATAACCCCCATGTGCATGTCTTGCTGACCACGCGCGTGGTCGCAGCCGGAGGCTTTGGTGGCAAGATCCGGTCCGCCGATGGGCGGCAATTCGTGGAAGAGGCCCGTGTTTTATGGGCCAAGCTAGTGAATGAAGCGCTGGGAAGTGCTGGGTTGGGGATCTCGGTAGATCCCCGTAGTCATGCGGTTGCCGGGATCGAGCGGGAGCCGACCCAGCATCGTGGGCCAGATCCGGCCGAACGGCAGGCAAGGAGAGAGAAGATGGCATTGTCACGTCTGTTGCCACGAAAGGTTCTTTCGGAAGCGGAGGACGCCCGAACCCTGCAGGAATGGCCCGCCAGTCAGTTTTCCCGCGCGTCATCTGATGACGATCGGTTGCCAGTACCCGGACCGGACGGGTCGCTCATCAGCCAAAGGCAGCTCGATGAAGCTCAGGATCGGATGTTGGCGGACGTTGAGGGTCCTTCCCGGGCTGACCCAGGTTCTATGGGAAGGAGATGGGGAACCGACGATCGCGCAGCGCAACGCCCCGGGGTGCAGGGGCCTGTGATGGCGCGGCGGTGGGCTAACGATGCGCCGCGCAGTATGTCTGACGTCCCCGCGCCCTCGGGGGTCGCACGGCGCTGGGCGTCGGAATCGGAGCCTGTACGTGCGGACGAGCCTGATCGCTTTGATGACGATCGGCACCAGGGAGTCGATCGCTATCGGCGTTAGGAGCGTTCGCGCGGGTACTTTGAGGGGAGTTTGCGGCTCAAACCACGACGCTCCCCGGGCGCGGGCGGTCTGCCAACAAGTTTGATAATGCCGAGGCGATAGCCGAGATAACGCAAGTGTCTGCGAAGATAAGAATTCCGATCGAATAAACTAAACATACTTTAGGGTAATCTAAAGTAATGACTGGGGCAAGCGGTGATTGATTTTGATGAAGACCAGAAGCTGGCGCGGAAGCTCCAGCAGATTGAAACCGAGATGGACCGACTGGAGGAGCTGGATAAGCTGCTCGTGAGGAAGGCCTACGAGAATCCAGACGCGGCGGATGACCGGATGGTGGTTTATAGGGATACGAACGGCGAAGAGGCCTTGTTTGTGGCTCTAAGAGAAAATCCGGATCAGTTTGGGGCCTATCCCGAGGACAAGGCCCGCTTTGATGACGCGTATATGGCCCGCAAGGAGTTGCCCGTCGTCTTTGCCCAGTACAAGAGGTTGCGGGACGAGGCGGATCTTATTCGGGCGCAGCGGGAACGGTTCGGACAGGAGAGAGAAGACGATCGTGACCCTCCACGCTGAGTTGGCTGGAGCCGGAGGCTACAGCCGCTCTGTGAGCATACCCCAGCGCTCAACCTTAGGCAAAAATCATCGGTTCCAGAATCCGCATCCATACAAATGCAACAGCACAAGCGGCTGCCACCCATTTAGTGACGATCATGAACCCCGCTTTGACATCGATCGGATAAGTCCCCTCGACCACGTCACCTGTCAAACCATTTATAATCACCTGATACGGTTTGCCGTTATGCTGGTAGCTTGCCATCAGCATCGGGACCTCAGCAATGACAGCTTTCCAAGATGAGCGAACGGTGGAGGTGCGATCCCTGTAAACCTTGTCATACTTTGCAAGGCGGTCTTTCTTAAAGGGCTTTAGTTCTACGGCCAACTGTTTAGACAGACCTTCAACAATTGGAGCTTCTGGATAGGAGTTTTCTTCATAGGCCACGTAGGCCTTCTCGTCTTCCATGATCGCTATATCTGTCGCTTCCACGGCTGATTTTACAGCCGCTTTCCACCACTTACCCGTGATCGCTGCATCTTTTGGCTGAATCTCAAATTTTGCCTTGAAGTCGCATTGAACTGTGAAATCAATATCCTCTTTTTGGAAGTACTTTTCCTTATCGGGATATTTAAGGTTTAATCGGTCCCCCCTTGCCCGCGCCTTCTGTAATTCAGCTTCACAGTAGTTATAATCACGATTGTAAGACACGGAGTCGAACGTCCCAACCGTTGCTTCAACCTTCGAAACGGTCTGAGCCGTTGTCATCACGACAGGGACGCTAAAGCGGCTCACCGTCGTCCGAGCCGAACTTACGCCTGCCTTGGCATCAATCTGGCTCGAAAGCCATTCCTTAACGATCTGGCCCACTCGCGCCTGATCAATCTTTTCGTTGAGCTTGACTTCCAGCTGATACATCCGTCCCTCCATAGATAATCCCATAATGGAGCACTCAACTTAAACGGCAGTAAAATGATATAGTTAAACAATGTTGCGCTGCCGATCAGAGCGGTTTTTGGGTCTCTAGGTTTGCCGATCCCAGCGGATAATCAGTGCCTGATATGATGTGTTGTCCGGCTGGACCCGGACCTCCCATTCGACCTTGAAGCCGTCCTTCTGAAGCTGGGCGACAGTCGATTTCACCGTCTCTGTTTTAGTGAGATCCAACGGTTTGACCGGAGCGATGACCGCGCGGCTGTAGCCTTGCTTTGCCGCCTCAGAAATCGCCTCCTTAACCAGGTTGAGGGTCATCAGCTTCTCCGCTTCGCGCTCACGAGCCTGCCGGGTCATCTCCTGAACCCTTTCGAGGATGGTGCTGGTGGTCTTACTCACGCCGCGTGCTCTTTCTTGGCAGCAGGCGCGAAGCGACGTCCCAGATAAGTGTCTGTTACGTCGAGGCGGCCGTGGCCCAACTCGTGCGAGATCTCAAAGCGTGCCGCGCGATCGCGCGCGGCTTGCGCTGGAGTCATCGCGTCCACGGTGGGCCCACCGGCCGCTGGACACGACCAGCCGGTGAGGACCTTGTAGCGCCATTGGGCATAGGCGTGCCGGTAGCCGTGGGCATTGCTGATGCCTGCCTTGATGAGCTGGTTTTCATACGACTTAAGGGCTTGGTGGTAGTTGCGGCCTGTTCCGATCAGGGAGCCGTCGCCCACCACGGCCCGCACCTCGTCGAGGAGGGCGCGCTGCTTTTCGTGGGTGATGGGGATCTCCCTATAGCGTCCGCCCTTGCACCAGCTCGCCTTGAGGGCGATGCGGTCGCCCCGGTCCGCGAGGACCGGGCGCAGCTTCAAGGCCTCCTCACGTCGGAGGCCGAACGCGGCCTCGAGCTTCAGCGCGAGCTGCACGCGGGTGTCCCGCACACGCTCGAGCGCGGTGCCCTCGAGGCGCTTGGCCTTGTTGCCGGAAAATCGGCCACGCTCTGCGAGGCCGTAGGTGTCATTCGTTTTCGGCAGCAGGCCCGGCTTGCCCACCTGGTACGCCCACCAGCGCAGCCAGGTGAGCCGGTTACGGATGGTCTGGTCGGAAAGCCCGTCGGTCTTCCAGTGGGCCACCAGCGCGGTGACGTGCTTGCCTTTCAGGCTTGCAGCGCCGGGCAGGCGGTAGCCCATGTTCTTCAAATCGGTGGCCATGGCCATCAAGCCCCGCTGCCTCAGCGCACGGGTACCAAAACTTCCCTCACCCGAGCGGGTGCAGAGGGTTTTCAGGCTAAAGCTCAAATCGTCCATGGTCGTGTCGTTCGGTAAGTTTTAGTGACCTACATGAGTGCCGCGTGCGGCATCACATGCGCTTGCCAGGGGCAAGCAAAAGGCCGGATACTCCCTGTTGTTATCTCCGTTTCTACGGTCTCGTAGTCTCCTTGTGGTTACGCCCGATCGCGGGCCGTTGTGTCATGCGGTTCTGCATCGTGCGTTCCTTTCGTTGGGTGTCTCGTTGGACTCCCCCGTGGCGTGCCCGTAGGGCCGTACAAGTAGGCGGGGGTTTGGCGTTGTGCGTCCTTGGACGCGTCGGTTGAATTGGCATGTCAGGTTCTCCTTTCCGGGATAAAGGGGCAGCTTTGGCCCATGGGTTGTTGCAAAGATGGCTCGGTGTCAGCGCTGGCAAGGTTCGAGCAAACCTCGCCTGTCCCTTATGCTGCCGTCCTTTATCCGTTCCTGACGCGTGGCCGGTGTACTGCCCCAAAAGTCTCGGTCATGTGGGGTACGCCCTGTCACTACCGTGCCGCCACGGTAGTGACAGGGCTGCCTTCGGCGCCCAGGTGTCGCCGGCACCACACCTGCCGGCGATCGGGCCGGTGCCCCTCCCGAACCCTACCTGTGGCCTGACGTGCCGCCAGGCCAACGGGAGCTAGGCACTCCCGCACCCAGCCTGCACGCCGTGGGCGGACGGGGCTCATCGCCCCGTCTCTTTCCTTGGGCTAGCACGCGTGTGGGCTGCCGCGTGTCCGCGTGAGGAGAGGTGAGTGCACACTCTCCTCCACCACTCGCGGCCTTGATCCAGACGGTCCGACCCATCCTCGTCCGAGCGACGAGTGGGTGATGTCCTTGCCGCTTTGCGTCATGGCGGTCCCGTTGACCGCTCATCCCTATCACGACCGGAAACGTCGGGGGTCTATCCCCTTGGGAGCGGACCGCAAGGCATCCAGCCGTATCCCCGAGGGAACCCTCAGCCGGACCCTCCATTGCGGACCGCGCCCAGCGGGGCTGAACGCCGCCCGACCGGTCGCGAAGGGCGTGACCGGAAAACCAACGGGAGAACCGCACATGAAAAACCGCAACGGCAACAGCCGCCCCACCCACAACGTCTATGTGGTCGAAGGGGAGGGCGACAACGCCTTCTGGACCAAGGTCGGCGCCGCCTGGCAGCACGCGGACGGTGAAGGCCTCAACCTCACCTTGACCGCCCTGCCACTGAACGGCCGCCTGGTCATCCGGACGCCGAAGGCTGATGACCAACCCAACGGAAAGGCGGGGCGATGAGCCCCGCCCGCCCACGGGCACAGGGCGGGCACCTCGTTTTTGAAGCGCCCGCTCTGCCAAACGGCATCCTTCACGGCGACTGCCTGGAACTGATGCCTCAAATACCGACCGCCTGTGTTGACCTGGTGCTGACAGACCCACCGTATGTGTGCGGCTATCGCGACCGCTCCGGCCGGGCGGTTGCCAACGATAACCGTTCCGACTGGTTGGCTCCCGCGTTCCACGAGATTGCCCGGCTGATGAAACCCGGCGCGCTGTGCATCAGCTTCTATGGCTGGACCGCCACAGACGCATTCTTCGCCGCTTGGCGAGCCGCTGGCCTCCGACCGGTGGCGCATCTGGTGTTCTGCAAACCCTACGCGTCTCGGACCGGTGTTTTCCGCGCCATGCACGAAAACGCGTACGTGCTGGCTAAGGGCCGTCTTGTCGCACCTGGGGACGCCCTATCCGATGTGCGCAGCTGGACCTATACCGGCAACAAGCTGCACCCCACCCAGAAGCCTGTTGAGGAGCTGCTGCCCCTCATCCGCGCCTATTGCCCGGAAGGCGGTCTGGTCTTCGACCCGTTCGCCGGGTCTGGCTCCACACTCGTGGCCGCGCGTTCGTTGGGACGCCGCTACCTCGGAATCGAGCTTGATGCCGTCCACGCCGCCACGGCCGAAAAGCGGTTGCGGTGAGCGATGGGCCGTGAGGCCCATCTTTCGCAGAAGGGCGCCGCGAACGCGCTCACCCATAGCGCCGTAGTGAGTAAGCCAGGTCCGGAACGGGCCTTCCGATACCTCGTCAGAAACCCCATTGGCTGGCGCCATAAGGGTGTGTTAGTCTAAACGCCATGAAGAAATACGCCGCCAAGTTCAACAAAAAGCTCAAGCCAGGGCCGTTGACCCGCATCCGTGCGGAAAAAATCAGCGCCGTGGAAGGCTTGAGCCTTACCCCGCGCATGAAGTTGCTGCTCGACATGGCGGCCGGGAAAAGCTCGGAAGAGCGGCGTGAGCTTGTGCGGGCTCAGTTCGCAAAGAAATCCGCCTAAACCTTGGTCTACACCGCTGAGTCCGATCCGCTTTGCTATCCCGGAACGACCGTTCTGCGGAATTTGATGGATCTCGACAATCAAGACGATCTCGACGAATTCGAGGTCGCTATGTTCGTGATCCGGGCAGAAGAACCCCTGCCCGAAGGCTCCCTTGACTATGCCCACTACCGGGCGCTTCACTTCCACCTCTTCCAGGACGTGTACCCGTGGGCCGGTCAGGTTCGCACGATCAGGATTGGCAAGGGAGATAACTGGTTTTGCTATCCGGAATACATCGATCGGGAAATGCTACGCATTTTTGGCGCGCTGGCGGACCACAACCATCTGAGGGACCTGGACCCGCCGACGTTTGCAGCACGAGCGGCTCACGTTCTCGCCGATATCAACGCTGTGCATCCCTTTCGGGAAGGAAATGGGCGTACCCAGCTGACGTTTCTAAGCCTGCTCGCGGAACACGCCGGATTGCCGTTCAATCCTGATGTGTTGGCACGTGACAGGGTTATTACGGCCATGATCGACAGCTTCAGCGGCGATGAAGCTCCGCTCGCCGCCCTCATCCTCGACATTGTAACCGCGTAGCGCTCGCAAAAAACGCACCGCTTGCGCGATGCGTTTGGCCGGTTTCCTACCCGAGGCTCAGGGTACCACAGCTAACAATAGTCGTCGATCGACTCTCCGCCTTCCCAAGGCAGTCCCTGCGCCAAGGTAAATTGCTTTTCAGCGCCATCGCGCTCGAAGAACGTCCCTTTGCTCTCGTGAACGAAGTATCCGTGTTCGAACGTAATTTTCATCAGCGACCAGCGTTTGATCGCACCTTCGCCGAAATCCCCGAGAATTAGGATGCTGTTGCCGTCAGGGTGCAAGGTGACGTCGTCTATCATCGTTTCCCCGTACGGTCCGTCTACCGCAATGTCTCCAATATACAGCGCTTCAAAATACGTTTTGATAGGCGCCTCCACCGACGTCGAAGGGCATAGGGGGAACAGGGCGGGAACCTTCCAGTTCCGCTGTAACGCTCCGGGCGTGTGAGACATAACGAGGGGGCGTGTGTCGGCGGAATCCATGCGACATCCTTTCGAGCATGCCTCGGAATCGTCGATGCTTCGCCCTGAAAAGTAAAGCCCAAGATCGGTCGGATCTGCCCACTACTCGGGTTTGGTGTCCTGAAGCCCGCACCATACGCCGCTTGCCGGGACGATGGTGGGGCGAGGGGTCGGGAGCACTTCATACCGCTCACTTAGGCGGCGGGTGATGCAAGCCGCGATGGCATGGCGGGCATCGTCGCGCGCTGTTGCATCAATTCCCGCCCAGGCCCTTGCCTGCGCATCTGGTACGTCCTGCAAAACCGCCTCGATGTGACGGGCGACGCGGGTGAGGATGACAGTGGCGCCATCTTTCTGGAATGTCAGTAAAACGGTGATGTCGCGGGCCACAGTCGCCGCGATTGGCGGGATCAGATGCAGGTCGCGGCGGCGACTTTGTCCGCATCCGGCAAAGCCCCTGATGGTAGTCCGCCGGAGGCAGCCGAGGGCGATGCCGACGTGAAGCTGTAGGATCTTGGCGGGGTCTTCCTGCATGGGAATGTCTGCCTTTGCTGGCGGTGAGGGCGGAATATGTTCCTATTATGTTCTCATGCGGTGCAAGGTCAATATGCAGATGCGCCACAGTTGCGGGCCCGAACGCGTGCCACCCGCTTGCTAAGGGAGAGCTGCGGGGGCACGCTTCCGCCATGTTCCGATTACCGGCCGATCTGAAAGCCAAGGGCGAAGAGGCTGAGGCCTCGTTCCGTGCGTGGCTGAACCAGTCGGGGGTGGCGTTCCTGTATGTCGAGCAGTCGCCGCTGAATGTGCCGGACCGGCTGCGGGGAAGGATCAAGCGGCCGGATTACCTGGTGGGTATTCCCCATGCTGGTATGATGGCCTTCGACGTGAAGGCCAAGTCCACCTATGACGACCATCTGCTGTTCGAGGTGGGCGAGGTGGACAAGCTCGCCTGCTTTGAAGCGTTCTTCCACATGACCGTGAACTTTGCCTGTCTGGATCTGGACGATCCGAAGCACTTTTACTGGGTGCCGCTGCGCGCCCTGATTGGGCGCCAAGTCGAGCGGCGGGGTAGGGCACGTGTGCTGGCCATCCCGATCGCTGACGCCCTGCGGGTGGCGATGGGCGAGGGGTTTCTCGATGCTTATGCACGTTTCAGCCAGCGGTCGCTGGGACTTTGAATCTTTCGACTTCTAGAAAGGGACAGAGCCATCAGACCTCTTCGATGACCTTGAAATCTGAATTGTCTCTTTGTACCAGAAACGCACTTCGCTCGCTTAGGCAGCGCTTTAAAACATCGCGCAGTGTAAGAGTGTTCTGGAGAATTCGTGAGATACCTGACCATGTTCGACGTCGCGGCTTTGAGTGCCGGGGACGAAATCAATCTGTTCATAGACGATCCGTCGCGACCCAAGTTTGCCTTCCAGTTTAGTCACATCAGCCATGACGTCGTCTACGGGCGCATTGAGCTGGATGGTGGCACCCTGAGTCCTATCGTCGCTGTGATGTACGATACGGGTGAATACAATCGCCACATCTTGTGCCTTTCCAGCAAGATTGAAGGTTTCGCGCCGAAGGTCGGCGGAAGCCATCCGGTCTTCAAAATCCCGCCGTTAGGTGCGGGACCGGATTTGGACTGGACCGTCCCGCTTACCAACGTTGACTGGGTGGAGCTGAGACCGGAAGATATCAACGCTTGCCAGGCGTTCGTGCTAACGTCAAAAGCGGGCGGTGTACTGGGACTTTCTGACTACCATTTAGGTCCGGGACGCTCTCCAGGGAATTTCAAGCTGTTTCGCTATTCGATCCGGGGAGATATCGAGGCTGATGTCCATGTCCTCAAATACATCCCGAAGAAGAAATTCAGCTTTTCGAAGCGGCCCTATTTCTCGATGCGCGTCTTGAACCTGTCCCTCAGGCCTGCTGGCCTGTCTCATACCGTTGTCTCGTGGATTGATGGGCACTCGACTATTGAGGCGGCTTTGCTCCGTTCCGTCGATGAAATTGAGGCGCTCAAAAAGCGTGGGGGCGTCAGCTTCGCTGATCCATCATACAGAAAACCCAAGCGCGGTTGATTGAGCCCTAGTTAGGGTCGGACCCGTGACATCGTCCTTCTGCTGATCGGCGGTCTTACGAAGACGTCTGATGCCGCCTTCATCCGGTCAAAATCGCCTGATTCCGTGGGAGATTCTGGCTGATTTGCGGGGGGCATCATGGCGAAGGTGGATGATAGTGTGATCGTGTACGAATTTGCGGATGGCTGGTATGTGGTCGAGCTATTGACCCACTACGACTACCTCCGTGAGGGAGGTCTCATGGGCAACTATGTGGCCAAATACTTCGACAGCGAGGACACGGTCTATTCGCTTCGGAGCGACCGGCATGAGCCCCATGCCAGTATGCTCTACCGTGGGAAAATGATGATTGAGATCTGCGGGCGCTTCAATTCCTCTCTGAAGCCCGAGTATCGGGAGCGTGTCGAGCAGTTCATGCGCGACTGCTATTTTGCGATGCACCCGCTGGCCTACGACATCACCGACATGCGGCGGCAGACGCAGTGGGTTACGGTATCGAGGTGACGACGTAGTCCGTTGACCTTAATTCAGCGTCTGTTCCATAAGGAGTTCAAGGGGTCTAAGTGCTTAAGGGGCAATCAGAAAAGAAATGAACTGTATCTGTGGCTGCAAGGGGCGAACGCTGTCGCCGAGTATTTTTCAACAGATTGACGTCTCCCGCTATAAGGCCTGCCCAGTGCGACTTGAGCGCAAGAAGCAAGAAAAAAGCGCTAGGAAGGCTGCCGCCAAGCCTGTCGTTTTGCAACCTGCGAAAGCGGCTCCGTCACGGAAAGCCGTTGCGTCAGATGTTGCTGTCGCTGAACCTATGGATCTCTCCCTGTTCCTCCGGCAAAACGGCCTATCAGCTCAGGATCTGTATGACGCCAAGGGCGCGCCCAAGTCCGTCTACTCGGCTGAAATGGAGCGCCTTGGATTGACTTTGGCCTACAACGTCACCCCCTGTGCAAAGGCGGGGCACCGTCTGCGCAACAAATACGGCAAATGTGTTCAGTGTGACACCCGGCAATTGGGCTTCAACTCGCGGGCTAGCCAGCCTGGTTATGTCTATGCCGCTCACAGCCGGTCAAGTAACCTCATCAAAGTAGGTTTTGCTGCTGATGTGGAACGTAGGCACGGCGTACTCAACTCGCAGCAGTATGCAGGTGCGAATGACTGGCGGCTGTTCCTTTCAGAATTTGGCTCCACTGCGGGGCGGCGAGAAATCGCGATCCACAAAGCTCTAAAGAAATACGCAGTAAGCGGAATCTTCTACAAATGGGACGGAAAGCTTCAAGAAGCGCGAGAAGTCTATCGTTGCCCATTGGAAACGGTCCAGAGAACGTTCTCACAGACAAAATGATCTCACCTACTATGGAATATGGCGCTGCCTCCTGTTGGTATGTCCTTCAATGACGGACTGACGGCGCGGACCTACCTGCCCCTGCATCCGCACTGGATGCTGCGCTCCTAACAAGAATTGTTAGGGTTTGTGAGGCGTGCTATAAAGGTGAGAAATGAAAGCTACGACCATGCGCACCCTGACCGTATCCCTCACCCCGCATCAGGCGGCAATGATGCAGGCAGCCGTTGAAACCGGGGGATATGCTTCGAACAGCGAAATCGTCCGCGACGCTCTCCGCCTGTGGGAGCAGCGTGAGGAAGTGCGCCAGCTTGAGCTGGCACGCCTGAAGAAGGCTTACGAAGAAGGGATGGCCAGCGGCGAAGGGCGCCAGCTGGACGGCAAGCAGTTGCTGGGTGAGCTGAAGGCGGAAGCCCGAAAGCGTGGCTAAGGCCGTCTTCAGCCCGCGTGCAGAATCCGACCTGCGGGACATCTGGCGAACCATCGCTCTCGATAACGAGCCCGCAGCCGACGCGCTCCTGCTTCGCATCATTGAACGTGCCGAACTGGCAGCGACCCAGCCGCACATGGGCGCCGCCCGCCCCGAACTGAGTGCTACGGCGCGGGTCCTGGTCGCGGGGCGCTACATCATCATCTACGAGCCCCAGGACTACGGGGTCTTTGTCGCGGCCGTCGTTTACGGTCCGCGTGATCTGTCGAACTGGCTGACGTGAGCGGGGCCAGGGCGCGATGCGCCGGTCATATGGAACGCCAGGCCGGGGGCAGTCGGTCCCGCCTCTCCCTGCGGGCCGCTATACTGAGGCTCCTGCGGCTACCCTTTTACCGGTCTCTGGCGTGTCGAGAATTCCCGCTTTCCCGCCCTACGGTCGGCGCTATGCTGAAAGCTCCTATGTTCTTCATTGTTTGTCTCGGATCTCGCACTTGTGCGGCTTGGAACCGAGAAGATGGCTAAGGGGTGTTGCCCCTCGCGCGTGCAAGGGGGCGGTTTCCCGAGGCTCCGCGCTGTGCTTGTGCGCCCGCCGCCTGAAACCCTTGCCCTTGCTACCCCCAGACCTCGCCGGTCAGGCAGGGTTGCAGGAGGTATCCTGAACCTGCCCTTCTATGTGGCACCGCAGAGCTGTTACCTTGATGCCACATGAGAATGCAAAAACTTATATAAGACAATTGCGGAAACGCTGCGTTTCGTTTTTTCTACTCTCGTAAAAAGAAGAAAAAACATGACCCTCCAGAAAAAGTTGTTTTTGTATTTATTGGCCATGGGCCTCCTGCCTATGTTTGCTGTTTCCATCGTCGCCTTCATACAGACGTCCCGCTCAATTGAGGAAAAAGGCAAATCCACCTTGATGAGCATGCAGGCCGGTTTCGTCTCGTCGGTGGATATGTACTTCAGCACATTGCATGCACAAACTCGCAGTCTTGCAATGACACCAGATGTGGTCGACGCTTTGAAAGACTTCACCCGGGGAGTCGAGGCCTTTGATCCCCAAGCCTCGCCCTATGATGCTGCAAAACTCCAGGAACGCTACCGCTATCAGGAGGAGAAGACGACTGGGTCATCAAGTGGTGATGCCGCTCGCTGGATGCCTACTGATCCAAAAGAACGTGCTTTACAGGGAATTTATATTGGGCAGAACACCAATCCGATCGGCGAAAAGCAGAATTTGACCGATCCTATGGATGGCTCGACCTACAGCGCCTCACACGTTAAATATCACAGCTACTTCAGGGACATCGTCGAGGAGTTTGGCCTGTACGACGTGTTTCTGGTGGACAGAGCCAGCGGGCGTATCGTGTATTCCATGTACAAGGAAGTGGACTTCATGCGCAGCGTGAAGTCTGGGCCGATAGCTGAGACTCAGCTGGCGAAGGTGACCAACAAAGTTTTCAGCGAGGGCAAGGAAGACATATCCTATCTCTCCGATTTTGCGAAGTACATGCCAAGCTTCAACGCCAAGGCCGGGTTCATTGCCAGTGGCATATTCGATAATGGGCAGATGATTGGCGCGTTGGTTATTCAAGTACCGCTTGATATGATCGCCAGCACGATGAAAACAGCGACTATCCTCGGCGATACCTCAGACGCTTATATCATTGATAGAGAGGGATCGTTTGTCACCCAGCCTTTCCGTCTTCCGGTCAAGCCAGGAGACAAGGGCCCGGCTGGCGTTATCGCCGAGCTTGATGCACTTTTGGAAAATGTTACCCCATCCATTTTGTATTTTACGGGGTCCGATGGCCGCTCCGCGCTATCTGCGATCGGACCGGTACATGTGCCCTATGAATCAGGTCATAAAGCTGATTCCTCTAAGCTCTCCGTAAGCGAGCGTCTGCCCTGGCTTGTCAGTGCGCGCATCAGTAAAGACGAGCTGCTCGCAGATCTCTATCGGCAGATGATGATCAGCGGCATTGTGGTAGTGCTGAGCATAATCAGTATATTTGCGATGGTCTGGTTCAGCACGCGCCAGGTGATGCAGCCGATCCAGCAAATTGCTGATGCACTCGACACTATGACCTTAAGTATCCGCAGGCAGGTTTCTTCAATCCGGACCGCGATTGATGGTGTTGTGGCGGCGGCTGAGGAAACCAGTCATCAGTCGGTCGTAGTGAAGAAAAGCTCACGCCGGGCTGCGGAAAGTTCATCGTCCGTGGCAGCGGCGGTTGAGGAAATGGACGCCTCTATCACGGAAATCAACCAGAATATGGCTGCCACGGATCACAAGATCTTCGAAGCCCAGCGCGAGGCAGAGGCTGCAGCGGGTGTCGTCAGTCGGCTTGAGGAATCCGCGACAAAGATTGCTGAGGTCCTGAACATCATCACGGATATTGCTGACCGCACTAACCTCTTAGCGCTGAACGCCGCCATTGAGGCAGCTCGCGCCGGTGACGCGGGTCGCGGTTTTGCCGTGGTAGCCGACGAGGTGCGTAAACTCGCTGAAAACACGATTACTGCCACTGAAGATATCACGGCCCAGGTCAACTCAGTGAAGATTACCAGCACCGAAGCTGCCGGTGTACTGACGCGGATTAGAGATGCAGTGGGAGGTGTGCAGGAGAATGCAACGGCCGTATCCGCCGCTGTCAATCAGCAGAGTGTTGCAACCGGGGAAATCAGCCAACGCATCACCGAAACTGTGAACGAGGTTCAGCAAGTTGACCAGAACATGTCTGGGATCGAAGAAGCCGCGCATGACACCGGAAACTCAGTCAACGAGATGCTAGATGCCGTTCGCACTATGGAGGACCAGTTCGAGCGTGTGCAGCAGGAGCTTAATCAGACCCTTGAAACCGTTGGGCTGAAGGCAAAGAAATCCGCATGAAGCAGCCGCAAGATCCAATCGACATCATCAGGTTGCAAGCGAACAGCCTGGAAAACATCCAACTCTATATGATGCAGATGCGCGATTTGAACGCCAAAATGCTTG
>JAIXZU010000105.1 GCA_027489415.1 Alphaproteobacteria bacterium | reverse complement strand
AGGGCACAGCAGGGCACAGCAGGGCACAGCAGGGCACAGCAGGGCACAGCAGGGCACAGCAGGGCACAGCAAAGAACGATTTGTCTGGCTTGATATTGCCAAGGGTATTGGGATTACGCTGGTTGTTTTAGGGCATATTATTTTTGGTTCCGACTTACCGGGGGCGCAGACTGCGCGGGGGGTGCTTACACTTTACCAGATGCCGCTGTTTTTCATCCTTTCCGGGTACTTGTTCAAGGCCAAGCCTGATATGGATTTCATGAAGCATAAGGCGCTGACGCTGCTGCTGCCTTACTTTACTTACATACTCATCATGTTCTGTTTCATTCAGTTCATGGCGCTCATTCATCATAATTTTGACCTTAAGGCCGCCGTGGTTGGGTTTGTAAAAGCCATGCATGGTGGACGGCATTTGATTGGTTACATGGGCACGGCTTGGTTTTTATCCACGCTGTTCTTTGCCCAGATTGCCTATAATTTTATTGTGCAGCGTGTGCATTACGGCTGGACGTTGATGGCACTGATGATGGCATCCGGTAGCCTTGCCATGGCTATTGCGATTGTGTTTCCGCAATTCCATTTACCGTTTGGGATGACGATTGCGCCGCTGGCGATGCTGTTTTTTGCCGTTGGGCATTACCTGCGCCAGTTTGAGGTGCCCAAGGGCATGGTTTCGGTGCTCGCCGGTTTTGTGATTGCCGTGTGTTTGGGGGCAGCCTTTATGGGCGTGGCGTTTAAAATGGATATGAAATATTCGATTTTCGGGCCCGCGTTGTTAGGCACGGCTTTGGCGCTTTCGCTTTCCTGGTTTGTGATGCACTTCTACCAGTGGACCGGGCGCTTTGTGTTCATGCAGCATAGTTTCGGGCAGCTGGGTAAGGCTTCGCTGGTGATTTTATGTTTGCACCAGTTTGTGCACCTGCACTTGAGAGACTGGGGCATGAGCAACGAAGCGCTGCTGCTGATTATCAGTATTGGTGTGCCGTATGCTGTGTATTTGCTTGCACGCCGCAACGTGTGGAGCAGCCGGATTTTGCTGGGACAGGGCTGGCGCTAGCGCTTTTTAGTTGCTGACTTAGGGGTGTTGATGCGCTTGCTTAGGCTTGGTTTTTCGGCCAAGCGGGCTTCGGCGTCCTCCAGCGTGCTGAGCATGTTCTGGATGGGAACGGCGAAGCGGATGCCTTCTTTTTCGAAGGTACGGTAGAGGTTGAGGTTCACTTCTTGCTGGATGTCCATCATGCGGCCAAAGTCCGGCACTAAGACAATATACACGGTTTCGAACTGGAGGCCGTAGTCCGTGAACTGTTGGAAGTGGGAGCGGTCGAAGCGGATGTCTTCGTATTTTTCCAGCATGTTGCGTATCATGGTTGGGATTTTTTCAACCTTGGCGGCGGGTGTGCCGTACTGGACGCGGATAGTGAAGACCACGCGGCGTTCCTGCATGTTGCCGAAGTTGCGGATGCGGCTGGAGAGGAGGTCGTTATTCGAGATGACGATGAGTTCACCGGAGAGGGAGCGCAGGCGGGTGGTTTTGGTGCCGATTTCCTCGACGGTGCCCATGTGCTCACCGGCCGAGATGAAGTCCCCCATCACGAAGGGTTTGTCGAACACAATCGAGAACGAGCCGAAGATGTCCTTCAGGATATTCTGGAAGGCAAAGGCGACGGCGATGCCCCCTACCCCGAGACCGGCGACCATGGCGGTGACGTCCACACCAAAGTTATCCAGCACCAGAATGAGGGCGAGGATCCAGATCAGTAGATACCCTACACGCACGACGGAGGTGACCATTGTGACGCGGGCGGCTTCCGTTTTGCGGTGTTCACGGGTGTAGTCCTCCGTCCATTTCTGGAGCAGGCGCGAGGCGATGATGCCGAGCTGGAGATAGATGGCGAGCGTGAAGAGTTTTTGGGCGGGGTGGTCTATCGCTTCCATGAACGGCATGATTTGGACTGCGGCATAGACGCCTGCAAGCCAGATAAACCAGCCGCCGATGGCGGAGAGGCCACGGATGAGCCAGAGGGCGGTACCGGAGTGGTTGCGATCCGTTTGGCTGTAGGTGGTGAGGTAGGAGACGAGGAGGTCCCTTCCGAACGCCGTGCCGATGGTGAGGGCCATGCCGAAGACGATGCCCGGGACGAAATGGAGGAGGAACTGGGGGAGTTGCTCGGGGCTCAGGCTGCTGAGGCGGGTGTAGAGTTCGGGGAAGAGGGTTTGGAGGGTGGACATCGTGATTCGTGTTTTCGTGATTCGTTATTCGTTATTCGAAAGAACTAATGACCTAACGATATGACTCCAAGAGTTGTTTCGCAACTTGTTCCAGAGTGTCCGATTCGATGGCATCCCGTAGGGTTTGGGTGAGCTGGAGGTAGAAGTGAAGGTTGTGGTGGGTGAGCAGCATGTGGCCGAGGATTTCGTCCTCCTTATGCAAATGATGGAGGTAGGCGCGGCTGTAGGTTTTGCAGGTGTGGCAGGTGCATTTGGGGTCCAGAGGGATATCCGCCAGTTTGTGCGCGGCGTTGCCGATTTTGATGGTGCCTTCGCAGGTGAAGACCGTGCCGTTGCGGGCGTTACGGGTGGGGAGGACGCAGTCGAACATATCCACGCCGGCCATCACGGCTTTGATGATATCCGACGGGTAGCCGACGCCCATGAGGTAGCGGGGTTTGTCCTCCGGTAGCATGGAGGCGGCCATTGGGATGGCTTCGTGGAGTTGATCAGACGGTTCGCCGACCGCGAGGCCGCCGATGGCGTAGCCTTCGAAGCCGATGTCGGTCAGTTTCTTGGTGCTTTCGCGGCGGAGGTCCTCATACAGACTCCCCTGCTGGATACCGAACTGGCCGTAGCCTTCGCGGGCGATGAAGGCGGCGCGACTGCGGGCGGCCCAACGCATGGAGAGTTCCATGGAGGTGCGGGCGACTTCGTGGGTAGCGGGGTATGGGGTGCATTCGTCGAAGGCCATGGTGATGGTGGCGTCCAAGCTATGCTGGATTTGGGTGCTGTATTCGGGCGTGATGTGGTGGGTGGAACCGTCTATCGGGCTTTTGAAGGTGACGCCGTCTTCCGACATTTTGCGGAGTGCGGCGAGGGAGAAGACTTGGAAGCCGCCGGAATCGGTCAATATCGGGCCGGGCCAGTTCATGAACTTATGGAGGCCTCCGAGTTGTTCGATTTGTTTGTGGCCGGGGCGGAGGTAGAGGTGGAAGGTGTTGCCGAGGATGATTTGGGCGTTGAGCTCGGTTTTCAGGAGGTCCGGACGGATGGCCTTCACGCTGCCGACGGTGCCGACGGGCATGAAGATGGGGGTTTCTATCACACCATGCGCGGTGTGGAGGCGGCCGCGGCGGGCGGCGCTTTTTGGAGAGGTCTTAAGGAGGTCGAACTTCATGGAATTAGGCTTTCGTTAGGAGGGAGGTGTCGCCGAAGGAGTAGAAGCGGAATTTCTGGTTGATGGCGTGTTCGTATAATGATTTGAGGGCGTCCTCCCCGATGAAGGCGGCGACCAGCATGAGGAGGCTTGAGCCGGGAAGGTGGAAGTTGGTGAGGAGCCTATCCGCCACTTTGAACTCGAACCCCGGGCGGATGAAGAGGGTGGTGTCCTCTGCGAAGCCTTCCGGTGGGCTGCCGAGTTTGGCCCAGGTTTCGATTGTGCGGAGTGCAGTGGTGCCGACGGGGATGACGGAGCCCCCTGCCCGCTTGGTTTCGGCTATGAGGGTGGCGGTTTCGGCGGAGAGCATGGCGTATTCGGCATGGAGCGTGCCGCTGGCGATTTGCTCCGGCGTGGGGTTAAGGAACGTGCCAGCGCCGACGTGGAGGGTAACGGGGGCGGTTTTGATGCCTTTGGCGGCGAGGGCTGCAAAGACTTCCGGCGTGAAGTGCAGGCCTGCGGTGGGGGCGGCGACGGAGCCGGGTGTGGTGGGGTCCGCGTACACGGTTTGGTAGCGTTGGCGGGTTTCGGCGGTGTCCTCCGACTTGATATAGGGAGGCAAAGGCGTATGCCCATTCGCTTCCAGATAAGCAGGAATTTGCTGCGGGGGCAGGTTGAGCTGGATGTGAACGTGGGACTCGGTTTGGAGGATGGTGGCGGTGGCGGTGCCTTCGAGGGTGATGACGTCCCCCGGTTTTATCCGGCGGGTGGGTTTGGCGAAGGTTTGCCAGACGGTGAGGTCCGGCTTCAGGGGGCGGTGAAGGAGGAATTCCACGGGGATATCCGGGTTGCCTTCTTCCCGTGCCGGGCGTGTACCAAAGAGACGCGCGGGGATGACTTTGGAGGTGTTGAGAATGAGGAGGTCCCCCGCTTTCAGCAGGTTGGGGAGGTTGCTGAAGGGGGATTCGGCAACCTCTGGCCACTGGAGGAGACGGGCGCTGTCCCGCGGTTCGGCGGCGGTGTGCGCGATGAGCTCTGGCGGGAGGTGGTAGGTGTAGGGCGCGTTCATGCCCCTTCCCTACCCTGAAAAGGAACGTGGTGCAAGGAACGAGGTTTAGGGATTGATTTGAATATGTTCGAGGTTATCCCCGCGATGAAGGCGATGGAGGTTGTTACGGCCTTTGGTGATGGTGCCAATGGCGATGTTGGCGGGAGCTTCGCAGCAGCTGACGATGGCTTTGCCGTACATGAGGATGAGTTCGGGGCCGTAGGTGCCGTCCGCGTGCTTCACTAGCCCGACTTGGCCGGTTTTGGTTTCCGGTGGGGCTTTGTTGGGCTTTTCGGGATTGGGTGTGGGGGTTGGGCCTGAAATAAAGCCGTTACCTGCTAGGCGTGGTTTGCCGGTGAGAACAAAGATACCGGGCAGTTGGCGGTAGACGGGAGCTTGGGTGTAGACGCCTTGCTTGACCCATTTTTGGAAGGCTTTTTCCAGCGCGGGGTCCCTTCCCGCTAGTTGGATGGTTACGGTTTCGCCGTTCTGGAAGATGAGTGAGGCTGTGGGTTGCGGCTTGGGCTTGGGTTTGGCTGCGGGCGCGCCAGCACAGGACGACAGGACGAGAGCGACGGCTAGCAGGCCGAATTTAAGCGTATTTAGCATGAGATACCTTCATGATTGAGAAGCCAGCGTTTGGTAGTGAGGCCGCCGGGGGCGGAAAAGCCGGTGAGTTTGCCGTTTTGGCCCATGACACGGTGGCAGGGCACGATGACAGGGAGCGGGTTGGAACCGACCGCGCCGCCTAGGGCACGCGGGCTGGTGCCAAGTTTGGCCGCGAGTTGGCCGTAGGTGACGGTTTGACCGTGGGGGATTTCCAGTAACGCTTGCCAGACGCGCTGTTGGAAAGGGGTGCCCTTGGAAAGGTTAAGGGATTTAAGGGTTAAGGGGTTAAAGGGGGTTTGGCCTGCAAAGTAGGTGGCTAGTTGCTGCTGGAGGGGGTGGTTGAGCTGGATAGTGGCGGTTGCCGGCGGCTGGCCCCAGTTGAGGGCGGTGAGGTTTGATTGGTCATCCAAGCTAGCCCAGAGGGGGCCGAGGGGGGTTTGGGGCCATGAGAGGATGTTCATGCCACTGAGTATAAACGTGATTGAATGGGTTGCCAAATGATGCCTGATTGGATTATGGGGAAAGGGCTTACTGATGCACTTAACCTTTTCAAATTACATCCACGCGGGGTGGATGGGTGCGCCAGTTTGGAGGCAACCATGAAGAAACCTACACGTACTGTTGAAGTTGTTACCATTAAACGTGGTAAAGCTACCCATGAGGTAAAAGAAGTTCCGGCACGTTTCCGCGAGCTGAACCTTGGGCCACGGCCCAAGCCAAGCCTTGCTAGCAAGGATGGAGAGGTTCTTACCATTGATACGCTCTTCAACAGGTAGTGTTGCGTAACAGATGCGGCAGGATTTTTCCTGCCGCATTTCTGTATTTGGACACTAAAAAGGGCGCTGAGTTTGACCTCAGCGCCCTTTTTAGTGCCTTTGAAACCCTAGTTGATGGTTTCTTCGGGTGCCGGAGTGGCTTCTGCTTCACCTTCCGCTTCTACGCCTGTGGCTGTTTCCAGCGGGACGGTGACGGAGTCGTCGGCTTCCGCGGCGGCATCTTCGGCGTTACCGCTGTTCAGCATGGTGGCTGAGAGGCGGGTTACGAGGCTGACCGTGGAGCCAGAGGCGGCGAAGAGCTTAACACCTTGGGTATTGCGGCCCATGATGGAGATGTCCTTCACGTTCATGCGGATGAGCTGACCGTCGGAGGTGGCGATCATGATCTGGTCCTCCAGTGTTACCGGCAGGGCGGCGACCACGTTCCCGTTACGGTTGGTGGTTTGGATGCTGATAACACCCATGGTGCCGCGGCCTTTTTCGGGGTAGTCCGTTGCCACAGTCAGCTTACCGTAACCGTTCGAGGTAACGGTGAGGACGTGGGTTTCCGCAGCGGTGAGGATGTGCATGGCCATGACGGAATCCCCCGGGCGCAGGTTCATGCCACGTACACCGGTGGAGGTGCGGGAGGCGATGGGACGGATTTCGTCGTCCGCGGCGCTGAAGCGCACTGCCGAGCCATTCTGGGACGACATGAGGATGCTTGCGGCGCTGAATTGCGGGGCTTCGCCTGCGGCTGGGGTTGCGCCGTCCATAATCGCTTCCAGCGCGGTGGGGACCACGCGGGGGAGAAGGTGAACGTCCAGCAGTTTGTCGCCGTCGTTCAGGCCCATACCGTAGATACCCGTGGTGCGGACGTTGGCGTAGGCGGACAGCGGGGTTTTACGGATCATACCCAATTGTGTGGCGAAGACGAGGAACTGGCTGGACCAGGTCGATTCATCCCGCGGCAGGGGCACGGCAGACGCGACGTGTTCGTCCTTCGCCAGTTGCAGAAGGTTCACGAAGGCCTTGCCGCGCGAGGTGGCGGTGGCTTGCGGGAGCTCGTACACCTTCAGTTTGAAGACGTTACCTTTGTTGGTGAAGAAGAGGACGGGGTCGTGAGTGTTGGCCACGAAGAGGTTGGACATTTCCTCGTTTTCACGCAGGTTGGCTGCGGCCTTGCCCTTACCGCCACGGCGCTGGGCGCGGAAGGTATCCAGCGGCACACGTTTGACGTAGCCGTCGGAACTGAGGGTCACGACCATGTCTTCCGGTGGGATGAGGTCTTCCATGTTCATGTCTGCGCCGCCGTCCTGAATGTCCGTCCGGCGGGGGGTGGCGAAGAGGGTTTTGACTTCGATCAGCTCTTCTTTCACCACGTTGAACAGTACGGAGCGGTCCTGCAGGATGTTCAGCAAGAAGCGGATGTTCTCGGCGATTTCGGCGGCTTCGTTGAGAATTTTTTCGCGTTCTAGACCGGTGAGGCGGTGGAGACGGAGGTCGAGGATCGCTTGGGCTTGCGTGCCGGAGAGTTTATAGGAGGTGATGTCGGCGACGTCTCCGAGAAGCTCCAGCAGCGGCTTCACGGCATCCGCGGGCCATGAGCGGGACATGAGCTCTTCGCGGGCGATGGAGGGGTCCGGGGCATTCCTGACGATTTTGATGACTTCATCGATGTTGCCGACGGCGATACCAAGGCCGACCAAGATGTGGGCGCGGTCCCGCGCCTTTGCTAGGCGGAACTTGGTACGGCGGGTGACGACTTCTTCCCGGTGGGCAAGGAAGGCGCGCAGCATGGGGGCGATACCGAGGAGTTTCGGCATGCCGCCGTCTAGCACGACCATGTTATAGCTGAAGGTGGTTTGGAGGTCGGTGTGCTTGTACAGCTGGTTAAGGACGACTTCCGCGTTGGCACCACGCTTGAGCTCGATGACGACGCGGACGCCGAAACGGTCGGATTCGTCGCGCATGTCCGAGATTTCATCGACGATTTTGTCCTTCACCAGGGTGGCGATTTTGACGATGAGGTCCGCCTTGTTAACCTGATAGGGGATTTCCTTGATGATGATGACGGGGCGGGTGTCGGGGTCCAGCACTTCGGTTTTACCGCGAATAACGACTGAGCCACGGCCGATGGCGTTACCCGTGAGGATGGGGCCGCGGCCGATGATGGTACCGCCGGTGGGGAAGTCCGGACCCAGGACGATACTGTTAAGTTCGGTGGGGTCTGCGGAGGGGTTGTCAATTAGGTACAAGCAGGCGTCCACGACTTCGCCGAGGTTATGGGGCGGAATATTGGTGGCCATACCCACGGCGATACCCCCTGCCCCGTTAACGAGGACGTTGGGAATGCGGGTGGGAAGGACGCGGGGTTCGTGTTCGGAGCCGTCGTAGTTCGGTTGGAAATCGACGGTGTCTTCGTCGATGTCGTTAAGCATGGCTGAACCAGCGCGAGAGAGGCGGATTTCGGTATAACGCATAGCTGCGGGGCGGTCGCCGTCCATACTTCCGAAGTTACCTTGGCCGTCTTCAAGCGGGAGGCGGAGAGAGAATTCCTGCACCATACGGGCCATGGCGTCATAGATGGCGCTGTCCCCGTGCGGGTGGAATTTACCCATGACATCCCCCACCACACGGGCGGATTTGAGGTATTTGCGGTTGAAGTCGTTCCCCATCAGGCTTTGGGCGTAGAGAATACGGCGGTGAACGGGCTTCAGGCCGTCACGGACGTCCGGCAGGGCGCGGGAGACGATGACGGACATGGCGTAGTCCAGGTACGACCGCTGCATTTCGTCCTCAATAGTAACCGGTTGTACGGCGGACGTGAGGGTGTTGACGGGAGGAGTAGTGGACATGACGTTGCTTTCTCGGCCTTTAGGACTGCATATATTTGATGGAGTTATTTAGCAGAATTGGCGGAAAATAGCCAATATATATATCCGGATACCGTATAATTGCTGGTTAGAAAGCGGGCAGGATTGATGAACATGACCAGCCAAGGTTGTAATTGGGTGACCCCTACCCTATTTATGGATTTAACCAGCCTGATTTAGGCTGTTTGACATTGTCTTTTCCACAACCTTACCGCCGGAAGGAGATTTTCCATGGCGCAGACTGTCGATAGCTACCGCTTTTCCTATTCCCACTACTTCATTTCTCCTGAGGCGACGTCTCTGAAGGAAGAAGTGAAGCTGGTGGTGGACCACCTGCTTATATTCCTTCAGGAGGTCGGTTCAAAACGCCTTGTTGGTGTTTACGAACGCCGGGGGGATGAAGTTTTAGAAAACAACATGCCGGACTGGTACCGGGTACCGGATATTCCGACCATGTTGCGGTTCCGAGCGCGAAGCGGGACGGAGCTCGCGCCGCTTGCGGTGCCGGTGACTACCGTGAGTGATCCGGTTGTTCTGCGGTTTCATGGCAAGCCCCCCGGGACCTGGGTGCGTTTCAGTCACACATCCGTGCCATATGGCGCGGATGCCGAGGAACTGTTGCGGACACAGGCCTTGGGTGGCTTGCTGGAGGAAGCGGGCAGGATACAGTCCCTCGGCACGGTTTATGTGCCGGATGAAGGGCGCTGCATGGTGTTCTTTCGGCTTGTTCCGCAGGACTTTCTGCGGATTTTGCCCGCTGGTATGCCGAAGAACGTGCGCGATACATTGTTGAAATTGTATTTCGCAGATGACGGCTACCATTCGGCGCGGGCAATAGAGCTTGTGCCGGAAAAGGTACAGGTGTTCGCCCGTGAATACGAGGCGCTTCGACCTGACTGACTTTAGGCTCCCCCGCTTTTGCGGGGGAGCCATTTTGTTGCGCCCCAGCCACACTGCCAAAATGATTAAGGGCTACTGAATGATATTGTCAGATACTTTAGCGTTAAAGCCTATAAACATTTGCAGACAGGAGCTGGTTGGCATGAATAAGCATTTTCTCTTAATTTTAATAGGATTGGCTAGTTTGAGCCTTCCTCAAATGATTCATTCCCAAGAGCGTTCAGCGGGGAGTTCTGTTGATGTTCAGATGAGCTGGAGCGCGCTTTCCACTATGGTTAATGCTGTTGATACGAAAACAACGGCGGTTAATAGCCGTGTTGACCAGCTTGTTGTGTGCAGCAAAAAAGGGATGGTTTATGCCCCAGGGGCTGCTGGAATTGACGCTGACGGGTGTTTGAACCCTAAAAATACCGTGAATACGACAGATTATGACAATGTTGTGGCATGTAACGACCAAGGGCTGATTTACGACAAAAGTGCAAGAGCTTGTATCCGCCCCACTGCAAATGTCACCGTACCCACATGTACTAACACTGTTACTTCTCAATCTTTTCGGAGGAGCCGGTGGGATAATGGAAATGTTGGGCCTAACTGCGCCACGACGAGTGGTTGGCAAGCCACATCTTCTAATGAACAGAACTTCGTTGCTAGCGGATTTTGTGTAACGACTACATGCAGATAAGGATTTAAATCATGATGTTAGTTAGGTATTGCCTGTTAACTTTACTTGTATTTACCACCGGTATTTTGCATGCGCAGGAGCGGGCTGCGGGGAGTTCCGTTGATGTGCAGATGAGCTGGAGCGCGCTTTCCACCATGGTTAATGCCGTTGATACGAAAACTACGGCGGTTAATAGCCGTGTTGACCAGATTGTTTTGTGCAGCAAGAAGGGGATGGTTTACGCGCCAGGGGCTGCTGGCATTGATGCAGATGGGTGCCTTAACCCCAAGAATTCTGATTTAGTCGATAAAATCATTTTGTGCGGCGACACAGGGCTTATTTATGACAAACCCAGCGATACGTGTATCAAGGGAGTTGTGGATGTTAAAGTGCCCAGTTGTGCAACTGATATTTATAAGGTTCAAAACTCTACAGGGAATATTTCACCTGCCCTTGCCCAAGGGTATTCCTGCACTCTTTACAATTCGTACATAGAGGGTGGCGGAACCCACTCAAGAGACAAGCATATGCGCGAATATATTTGCGTACGCACGCGTTGTTCTTAATTAGAAAGGCCCTGATATGAAACTGAGATTATTACCATTTATTCTTATCGGTTTAACGCTAGTTCATGTTGGACAGACCCAAGAGCGGGCCGCGGGGAGTTCCGTTGATGTGCAGATGAGCTGGAGCGCGCTTTCCACCATGGTGCAGGCTGTTGATACCAAGACTACTGCTGTGAACAGTCGCGTTGACCAGATTGTTGTTTGTAGCAAGAAGGGAATGGTTTACGCGCCAGCTACTGCTGGAATTGATACTGACGGTTGTTTGAACCCAAAAAACACCGTGAATACGACAGATTATGATAAAGTTGTGGCTTGTAATGACCAGGGCCTCGTGTTTGATAAAAGCGCGAATGCTTGTATTCGGCCGAGCGTGGTAGCGCCGAATTGTTCGGCAAGTTATGTGTCGGCTCAGCAAGGAAACCGTGGCTGGCAAAACGTAGATAGTGTTTCGCCATTAATGAGCCAGGGGTATCAGTGTGTTAGAGTTGAATATGACTCAGGTAGTACGGGTTCTTCCAGAAACCAGGAATATGAAATAACGACGTATGCGTGTATGAAAGTGACTTGCAGTTAAAAAAGGCCCGATGAGGGCCTTTTTTAAAGCAGGAGAAGGGTTGCGAGGCTGAGGAAGACGAAGAAGCCGCCGACGTCGGTAAACGTGGTGGTGATGACGCCGGTGCTGATGGCGGGGTCGTACTTATAGCGTTTCAGGACCAGAGGTGTGGCCCAGCCTGCAAAGGCGGCGATGCCGTGGTTGGCGAGCGTAGCCAGTGCGATGACAAGGGCCAGCATGGGGCTGCCGTAGAGCGCCCATGCGCCCAGAGCCATTAGAAGTGCCAGAATGGTGCCGTTGAAGCCGCCGGCGGCGAACTCCTTTTTAAACAGCGCCCACGCGTTCTGGCGGGTAATGTGGCCGGTGGCCAGCCCCCGGATGATGACGGTTTGGGTTTGCGTGGTGGCGTTACCGCCCATGGAGGCGACGATGGGCATGAGGACGGCCAAGGTGGTCAGTTTGGCGATGGAGTCCTCGAACATTGAAATCACTGCGGCGGCGAGGACGGCGGTGAAGAGGTTGACCACCAGCCATGGCAGGCGCGAGCGCGCGGTGGTGATGGCGGGGGCGAAGAGGTCTTCGTCGGAGTCCACCCCCGCGGCGGCGCTTTGGCGGTAGGCGGCTTCGTCCATGACAGTGTCCAGCACGTCGTCTATGGTGATTCGGCCCAGCAATTGGCCGCGTTTGTTGACCACGGCGAGGTTGTGGATGTCGTATTTTTCAAAGACTTTAATGACTTCGTCTGCGGTGGCTTCGGGCTGGAGGGTGAGCGGTTCGCGGCGCATGACGTCTTCCAAGCGCGCGGCCAGCGGTGCTTTGACGAGGCGGTTGAGGGAGACAGTGCCGAGCAGTTTGCGGGTTTTGTTGACCACGAAGATTGTGCCGGGGTTTTCCGGCAGTTCGTTTTGTTTTTCACGAATAAAATCAAGAGTTTGCTTGGCGGTGTCGGTTGGTAACGCGACGGCGACTTCGAGCTGCATGAGGCCACCGGCGGTGTCCGGCTCGAATTCCAGCAGGTGTTTTTGCTGGTGGTCCTGTAAAAAATCTTCGGCGTCGGCGTCTTCGTCGTCCGAGATGTCTTCGATCATCTGGGCCAAGTCCGCGGCGTCGTCCGATTCCATTTCCGTCAGCACGGTGGCGAGCTGTTCGGCGTTCAGGAACTGCAGGACGTGTTCCTTGGCGCCTTCCTCCAGGTGCGAGACGACTTCGGCGAGATGCTCCTGCGGGATATTCTTCAGGATGGTTTCGCGGTGGTCCCGCGGGAGGCGTTCGATGAGGTCGGAGATATCCGCCGGATAGACGTTGGCGAGGAGGCTTTCCAGCTTTTCCGGGGCGGCGTCGAGGGCTACCAGGATTTCGATGTAGGCGTCGTCGGTGAGGCCGCGGTGGGGGATGGACTCGTAGTGGCGGATTTGATTGGCCATGGTGCCCCCTTTTTGACTGCTGAAATTACCTTCCGGATTTTTGTTTATAGGTTTTTCATATCCGGCTGGCTAGGCTTTCAGTGAAGGATGAAACTTTTCGGTAAGGTTGGTGTGCCAAATTAGTGGCGGAATGCCTTGTTTTGGGCGGGTTTTACGGCCTGTTAATGTGTTACATTATACACTTAAACCACTGAAATGTCAAGGATTTGTTAATACAACCTGACGACGTAAGGCATTGATACATTTGACTTATTGATTTTCAGGCTGATGGTAACCATGAGGCTTTTTGGAGGGTTTTGTCTTCAAGATTGGCTGTGATGGCGGATTTTTGGTTACCACGGATGGTAAATGTAAGGAAAGCCGGTGGGAGGCGGATGGAATGTGGGTGGTGGTTGTGATTTGTCTGATAAAGGGCCGATGGGGCAACGGGTCGATAAGAGAGATAGGTGGATTTAGGTAGAGGGGTGCGTTTTCGTTCTTTCGCCATTCGTGGATGCCTGCCTTCGCCGGCATGGAGGCCTAGCGAGGACTGGGGCTTTGAATTACGGGAAGTGCAGAGGCTGACGCGGTGGCTGCGAGAGAGGTAAGTGCTGGAGTTGGCAGGGTAGGGTTGATTGGGCGCGGAGAGATTTGGAATTTGAGGTTGATTGGCTGTTGGTTTTCATATATGTATACAAGCATTGCATTTTAGCATTCCGTTTCCGCCTTTGAGACGGCCTTACCCCCCCTCACCTGCCTTGCGGCAGAGAGACGCAAGGCCCCCACAGGAGAACTGACCATGGACAAGCCCATGAACATCAAGTTGAAGCCGCTTACGGTTGAAGACTACCTTGGCCGCAAGCACGTGCGCGGCGTTTATGCTTCGCAGGAGGTGTTTCAGGTTGATATGCTGAACCGCGCGCTGGTTGAACTTTGCAAGGAGCGCCGTGCGGAGAAGGTTGTGACCTTCATGAAGGACCTTTGGGTGGATACCCAGAAACCCCCTTTCCCGCACAAAGACCATATTGCCATCACCTTCGATGAGCCGACCGAACGGGCCTATGAAGCTTGCGTGCAGGCGTACCACCCTGTTGTGGCGTTAAGCCTGCTGCGGTTGGCGCGGATTGAGCAGTTGCATGTCGGGTTTATCGAGATGTTTGCTTCGAAATTCGGGCCGGAGACGCTTGAGCATGCCCGAGGCATTGTTGGCGAGTATGTTGCCGACAACTTGAAAATCGGGATGTATGTGAATGGTACGCCGGTTGAAGATACCATGCGTGGCATCTTCCAGCTTACGGGTAAGGACATTCTGAAAGAAAGGCCGGAGATTGACTGGTATTTCGGGGAGTTTCTGAACACGCCGTATGCGGTTCAGGCCGACTTGATTTTTCCGGCGCAGCTGATTCTTGCCAAGTGTTATGCGGTGAGAGACCTTGAACGCCTGATGTCCCGAAAGCTGATGAAAGACGGCGAACCGAGTATCATCATGGAGATAATTACCAAGCTGGAAAGCCTGCGTTATGAGTACTTGTTTCGGCAGACGCAGTGGGCGTTCATTGAGCTTTCGGGCTTTACGAATTGACAGTATGGCATGCCTGAGCGTGAAGCGAGCCGCATTCTGAACCGCCATTTTGGTAAGGCAGCGAATGTTGCGTGATTTCGAGATGAAGCTCCCCGGTGACGGGGAGCTTTTTTAGTGAACAGGGGACAGTGAACAGGTGGGTGTTAAGGATTAAAGATTTAAGGATTAAAGGTTTAAGGGTTGAAGGTTTAACGGGGGCTTCGAATTACGGGAAGTGCAGAGGATGGGTAGGGGTTGCGCCGGCACGGTGCTTTTCACCAAAAATACGATTTTTGGGAAAAGCATCCGGCTGGCGCGGTGGCTTCGGGAGAGGGTTGTGCTGGGGGTGGCTGGGAAGGCTTGACGCGGGGGATCCCGGGTCTGGGCGAACTTTCCAGAAATGGGATTTCTGGAGTTCGCCGCAGCCCGGGAAACTGGTGCTGGTTTAGAAAAAGCCCTCCTTGCGGAGGGCTTTTGGTTTTTACCGCTGATTAGCGGGTGGTTTTGCGGGTTGAGGGGATGGGGTTGCGCCCGTAGCCTTGCGCGTGGACCACGGCGAGGGCCGAGAGGTTGACGGCGCGGTGCACGGGGGCGTCCACCGACAGGATGTGAATCGGTTGTTCCATTCCCAGCAGGATGGGGCCGATGTAGTCCGCGTTCGGGGCGGTCATGCGCATCAGGTTAAAGCTGATGTTCGCGCTGTCGATGTCCGGGAAGATCAGGACGTTGGCGGGTTCGCTGAGCTTTGAGGCGGGGAAGATGCGGTTCATGACGTCCATGTTCAGGGCGGTGTCCGCCTGCATTTCGCCTTCGACCTCGATATGCGGCCAGCGCTGGTTGATGATGCGGCGGGCGTCCTGCATCTTCAGGCTTTGCGGAGTGCGCGAGGAACCGAAGTTGCTGTGCGAGAGGAGTGCCACGCGCGGCTTGATGCCGAAGCTCTCGACTTCCTGGCAGGCCAGATGCGTCATTTCCGCGATTTGCTCGGCGGACGGGTTGGTTTGGACGTGGGTATCCGCCAAGAACAGCAGCCTGTCCTTCGACATGAACAGTTGCAGGGCGAAGATGTGGTCGATTCCTGAGCGGCCGTTGACGAGGTTGGCGGCGAGCGGCAGGTAGCGCATGAAGCGGCCGGAGATGCCGCAGACGACAGCGTCCGCCTGGCCGAACTTGACCATCAAGCAGGCCCAGATCATCCAGCGGCTGCGCAGGTGGACGGCGGCTTCGTTGCGCGTGACGCCGTCCCGCTGGCGGATTTGGTAGTAGGCTTCGGTGAATTCGTCGAGCTGGTCGTCCGTTTGCGGGTCTATCAGCGTGAAGTCCGTGCCTTCCACCATGCTGAGGCCGAGTTCGGCGATTTGTTCACGCACAATGTCCTTCCGGCCCAGAATGATGGGGTGGGCGAGTTGTTCCTGAACAACCGTTTGCGCGGTTTGGAGGATGCGGGGGTCCTCCCCTTCCGGATAGACCACCCGCTTGGGATTGGTGCGCGCGAGGTTATAGATTTGGCGCATGATGGAGAAGGATTGGTCGATCGTTTCATGCAGGGCGGCGGCGTAGGCGGCGAGGTCCGGTATCGGGCGGGTGGCGACGCCGGTATCCATCGCTGCCTTGGCTACGGCTGGCGCGATGGTGGAGAGGAGACGGGTGTCAAAGGGTTTCGGGATGATGTAGTCCGGCCCGAATTTCAGTTTTGAGCCTTTATAGGCGCTGGCCAGGGCGGGCTCCGCCGCTTTTTGCGCGAGTTCGGCAAGGGCGCGGGCGGCGGCGAGTTTCATTTCGGTGTTGAAGGTGATTGAGCCGCAGTCCAGCGCCCCGCGGAAGAGGTAGGGGAAGCCGAGGACGTTGTTGATTTGGTTGGGGTAGTCCGAGCGGCCTGTGCCGATGATGGCGTCCGGACGGGTTTTACGGGCGAGGTCGGGGTCGATTTCCGGGCGCGGGTTGGCCATGGCGAAGATGACGGGTTTTTCCGCCATGGTGAGGAGCATTTCGGGCTTCAAGATATCCGCAGCGGAGAGGCCGAAGAAGTAGTCCGCGCCGACCAGTGCTTCCGCCAGCGTGCGGTTTTGGGTGGCGTGGGCGAAGGGCTTGTGCTGCTTGGTGAGGTTGCCGCGTTCGGCGTGGATGACGCCGTCGATATCCACCAGCGTGATGTTGGATTGTTTGACGCCGAGGTCCACCAGCAGGTTCATACAGGCGAGGCCTGCGGCGCCCGCGCCGGAGCAGACGAGTTTGACGTCCGCAATGTTCTTGCCGGTGAGTTTCATGCTGTTGATGAAGGCGGCGCAGACGATGATGGCGGTGCCGTGTTGGTCGTCATGCAGGACGGGAATATCCAGCTTTTCGCGGAGTTTTTCCTCGATATAGAAGCATTCCGGCGCTTTGATGTCCTCGAGGTTAATCCCGCCAAACGTGGGGGCGAGGGCGGCGACGATTTCGACGAATTTGTCGGGGTCGGTTTCGTTCACCTCGAGGTCGAAGACGTCGATGTTCGCGAACTTTTTGAAGAGGACGGCCTTGCCTTCCATGACCGGTTTGGAGGCCAAGGGGCCAATGTTGCCAAGGCCCAGCACGGCGGTGCCGTTGCTGATGACGGCGACGAGGTTGGACTTGCTGGTGTAGGCGCCGGCGAGTTTGGGGTCCCGGTGGATTTCGAGGCAGACTTCGGCGACGCCGGGGGTGTAGCCGAGGGAGAGGTCGGTTTGCGTGTTCAGCGGCTTGGTGGAGACGACCTCGATTTTACCCGGGCGCGGGTGGGCGTGGTAATAGAGGGCGGGGGAGAGTTCGGTGGCGGTGTCCGCAGTGGAGAGGGAGTCTTCGGGGAGGATGGGGTTGGCCATTGGAGTGTTTCGTGTTGAGTGTTGAGTGTTGAGTGCGCGGTTGCGCTGGCAGCGCGGGCTGCTTTGACGCGTTTTTATGGGCCTGTTTGGCGGGGATGGCAAGCGTTGGACGTTGTGCAGTGCACACGGGGGCGGCGGCCCCCTGCCCTGTTTAACGGGTGGCGAGGCTGTAGGGGCTGGTGCGGACGAACTGGGGCTGGGTGGCGAGCCAGTTGGTGATGGCGGGCATTTCCGGCTTGTGGCGAAGGTGGCGGGCGTGGGTTTTCAGGCTGTTTTTGACTTCGGCGTGGAGGAGGAACCATGTGGCGCCGTCCGCCTTGCTGAGGGGGCGGAGGAGCGAGGCGTTGTTGGGCAGGGTGGCGAGGTGGTCCATCAGGCAGTTTGTGATTTCGTTCCGTTTGGGATTACGGGCGGCGGTTTGGAAGGCGGCGTTGATGGCGCGGAGATTGGTGAGGTAGGACTGCACCGGCTTGAGTTGTTGCTGGGTGGGTGTGAGGCCGAGGGCCAGTGTGGCCGGGAGGATTTGGGGTGCGGGGCAACGGAAGCCAGCCGCCAGTGCGGGCGTGGTGAGCAGGCTGAAGGCCATGATGAGGGCGGAGGCGAGTTTGCGCATGGGGAGTTGTATATAGTATACAACTTGGTATGGCAAGGGGGTAGGCTATGGGCGTTAGGTTATAGGTTTTAGGCTTTGGGTAGGGGTTGGGATTAGGTTTCGGGGTTGAGGGGGGTGAGGAGGTTGTGGCGTTCGAGTTCGGCGAGGACGGTAGCGGCTTGGGGTGTGGCGAGCAGTTTTGTCCATTCTGATTGGCGGCGGTTGCGGCTGACCGAGACGAGGCCGGGGATGGCGTTTTGGAAGATGGTGATGAGGTCCGTCGTGACCCCGCCCATGCCGTAGGTGCCGCAGAAGCGCCAGAAGCGGTAGAGGCGAAGGGGGTCTTCGGAGAGGCGTTTTTCGGGGTCCCCGATAAACTTGACGATGCCGTTGCGGAGGTCGGTCTGGCCGTCGAAGGGGTCGTAGATTTCCGGCTCCTCCCCTTCCCCCGCTGCCGGACTTAGATAGATGGCGTTGATGGTGAAGTCTCGGCGCAAAGCATCGGTTTCCCAGTCCGTTCCGAAGGTAACGGTTGGGTAGCGGGAGCCGGGCATGTAGGTGTCCTGCCGCAGTGAGGTGATTTCGAAGGTTTGGCCGCCGATGTGGGCGGTGATGGTGCCCCAGCGTTTGCCGGCATCCGTTGTGACGATTCCGGCTGTGTGGAGGGCGCGTTCGGTTTCGTCTGGTGTGGCAGTGGTGGCGAGGTCGAGGTCCAGGCCCGTCGTGGGGTCGTGCCGTAAATACGCGCGGACTGAGCCGCCGACGGCGCGCACTTCATGGGCGTGCATGGCTTCCAGTATGGCGGTGACGGGGGTGAAGAGGTGGCACATGGTTGAGGATTATAGGGTTAAGGGATTAAGGGGTTAAGGGAAAGAGGCCAAGCCATTAATTTGCTTTGGGATTGGGCATTTTTGGGTTGTGGGACGGGTGTTTTTTGTGTACAGTTTTTGGGTTCGTGAATGGACACCACCGGGCTTGCGCCCTTTGCCGTTTCGGCTTCACCCGCTGTGCCGCCCCGCCGGATGGCCCGCCCGGCCAGCGATTAGGAGATAACCTATGAACGCTTCCAAGACTACGACCATGTTTGCGAAGTATATCCATACCAACCCTTTTGACCAGGCTGTGAGTGTCAGGGTTAGGGTCAACGACGGCCGCCCTGCCACGCTAGAGATTGGCGAGGGCACATGGCTTGGCACGGGTGTTACCGTGCTGGGTGATGTGAAGATTGGCGCCGATTGCCAGATTCATGACGGCGTGATTTTGCATGCCTGCACCATTGGTGACCATGTGCGGATTGCCCCTAGAGCCGTTATTGGTGAGGGGGGCGAGTCCTTCACCACCCTTGCCGACAGTTGCGGCATTGGTGCTGAATGCGAAGTGGTTGGACACCTTGCCCATAATTTCCTTGCCGGACGCGGTGCGCGTATCCGTGGCAGATATAGCGGAGCTGTTGGTGCGCGTAGCCATGTGTTTGATGCGAGCTGGCGTTTTGATGGGAGTGAGACTCCTCCGGTGCTTCGTGTCGGGGTTGGGAATGATTGCTGGGTTCAGATTAGGGGGTCGGCTGCTCAAGATGTTAACATGCTGACGATTGGCAGCAACACCAAGGCTTACCTTGGCAGCCTGAGCGGCAACATTGTGATTGGCGAGGAATGCCTGATTGGCTGCGAACCCGGTGTTATTCACGGGTATGTGGATATCCATGATTGTCATATTCCGAGTGGAGCTGGGTTTTGGACCGTTAACAAAGTTGACGATTCCGTGCTGATTGCCGTTGACGGCAAGACGACGTTTTTCAGCAATCGAGGCACCTTCCAGCTTTTTGAGAATGGTGAGAGTGTTGCTGAAAACCCGACTGACGTGCCTTTGACGTTGCTGAACAAGGTTTTTCTGGCTGCTTATGAAAACCAGAAGAAGCTGCGTGACGCGGTACGGCATGCGGAGGGGCGCTACACGGCGCTTCAGTTTAAAGTGGACACCTTTGTGGACACTGTGAAGCGATGACGCATTGGGAGGGGGTTTAGGCCCCCTCCCCTTTTTTAATGGTTAGTGATTAGTTGGGGGAGACAATTAATTCTATGATTTGCCAGTATGTTTGGCTGTAGAGGAGTGCGAGCCAGCCCGCGGCGCAGAGGGCCGGGCCGAAGGCGAAGGTGCCGGGGCCGCCGGAGCCGTGGGTTGGGTAACCCGCGTGGATGATGCGGGTGTAGGCGCGTTTTAAAACGATTGAGGCGATGCCGGTGCCAGCAGTGGCCATGAGGAACATGGGAAGGCCCGAGAGGCCCAGCCATGCACTGATGGCGAGGGTGAGGGTGAGGTCCCCCCCGCCTAATGCCGGTTTGCCGGTGAGGAAGGTGGTAAGCAGGGCCATGGCGCCGAGGGTTAGGTAGGCTGTGAGGGCGGCGAGAGTGCTGTCCCAGTAGGAAATTCCCAGTGTGGGGGCCAAAAGTGTGCCGAGCGTGGCGAGTGTAAGGGTGAGGATGTGGGGGAGGATGCCGTGTTTGGCGTCTATCACCGCTAAAAGGCTGAGAAGATATGCGAAGAGGGTGTAGGCCAGTGTGAGCGGCACGCTTTGGCCGGTGTGGGCCCCCGCCCAGACCGCGGCGCCCGATGTGATGAACAATGGCAAAGGATGGCGGATTGCCGCGGCGATAAGGGGGATTTCGGCTACCATTTCCTGACCCAGCGAGGGCGACTTCGTGCGATTCATGCCCCAGATTAGCAGAAATGCTTGACGGAAGGGAAATGGTTTGATACCCACACAGCCGGATGCGCCCGTAGCTCAGCT
>JAIXZU010000016.1 GCA_027489415.1 Alphaproteobacteria bacterium | reverse complement strand
TTGCCTTTGGATTTGGACATTTTGATGACGCCATCGAGGCCTTCCAAAAGCGGGAAGGTGATGACGATTTGCGGCTGCATACCGCGTGACTGCATGAGCTGGCGGCCCATGAGGCAGTTGAAGGTTTGGTCGGTTCCGCCGAATTCGATGTCGCAGCCTTCGCGTTCCGCCATGGCGATACTGTCGTACCCCTGCATGATGGGGTAGAGGAGCTCGTGCATGGAGATGGGGGTGTTGTTTTCCATGCGCGTGGCGAAGTCCTCCCGTGCCAAGATTTGGGCGGCGGTGGTTTGGGCGCAGAGTTTGATGGTGTCCGCGAAGCTGAGGTCCTTCAGCCAGTCCCCGTTCCACATCAGGCGGCAGGTTGCGGGGTTGTCGTCCACCACTTTATAAACCTGTTTGAGGTAGGTTTGGGCGTTGAATTCAATTTGCTCCTGCGTGAGTGGCGGGCGGGTGGCGTTGCGGCCGGAGGGGTCGCCTATCAGTGCCGTGTAGTTGCCGATGAGGGGCAGGGCTTTGTGGCCGAGGTCCTGGAATTTCCGGAGGGCGTTGAGGACGACGGTGTGGCCGAGGTGGATGTCCGGCGCGGTGGGGTCCATGCCGAATTTGACGCGGAGGGGGCGGTTTTCGGTGAGGGCGATGACGAGTTTATCGAAGAGACCGTCCGGCCCCCATTTGCCGGTTTCCGGGTAGATTTTTTCCGTGCCTGCGGAGAGGATGGCGTGTTGGCGGGCGGCTTCTTTGAGGACGGCGGGGGACGGGGTGAAGGGGGCGTTCATGGTGTGGTGTTCTGGTATTTCGGTGTTTGGTATCTGGTGGTTATCGCTTGATTTGAATTATTAAACAAGGGTGGCGAAGTCGGTGAGGGTGAGGATGCCGTTGTTGTGGGCGGTGGCGAGGTGGAGGCCGGTGGCGGACCATGCGGTGTGGGCCACAAAGCTGGCGTTGGGTTCGTGCAGCAGGATGGCGCGGTCCTCCGCCGTTTGGGTGAGGAGGGTGAGGCCGTCGGTGTAGCCAATGGCGGCGAAGGGGCCTTTCGGGTGCATGGCTACGGCTGTGACGAGGGTTTGCTGGGCGCCGCTATCGGCTAGCACGCGCGCTTGGGTACCGGCGGGGCCTTTGAAGGTGGAGAAGTCCCACAATGGGACGCCGCCGCCGCCGTTGGTGGCGAGGGTGGTGCCGGTGCTATCCCAACTGAACTGCGTGATTTTGGAGGGGTAGCCGCGCATTTGGAGGTCGAGGCTGTCGCTTAGCCTCCAGAGGTGGATGGCTTGTTCCTGCATGCTGCTGATGAGCCATTTGCCGTCCGGCGAGTAGGTGAGGCCGAGGTGCGAGCCTTTCCAGTTGAGGATGCGCGGTGGGTTGCTGGGGTTGTCCAGCGCCATGATGGTGACGCCGCCGTAGTGGCTGACGGCGAGGCGCGGGCCGATGGGGGAGAGGGCGAGGCCGGCGGCTGTGGACGGGACGGCGTGGGGGAGAGTGTTGAGTGTTGGGTGTTGAGTGTTGAGTGAGATGGCGGTGATTTTTTTACCGGTGGCGGCGTAGATGGTGTTGCGCTTGGGGTAGTAGACGATGTTTTCGAGGAACATGTATTTGGTGGCGGCTAGGAGGCGGGTTTCGCCTTCTACCGTGGTGAGGTGGATGTTGCCGGATTCGTCCGCTGTCACGAAGCCTTCCGGCGTGGTGATGAGGGCGAGGAGGGGGGCGTCGCTCACTTCGATTTTGGCGGGTTTGTCCATTCCCGCGCGGGCGAGGTGGAGGGAGCCGTCCCCGCAGGCGGCGGCGACGGTGTCGTTCAGCCAGACAAGGCCGTTGATGGGGGCGCCGAGGGTGTGGGTGGTGTGGGGATTCATGGTTAGCTGGCGGTGCAGGCGAGGAATTGGGCTTTGAGGGCGGCTTTGTCCAGCCCTTTACCAATGAGGACGAGGGTGGAGGTGCGTTTTTCGGTCTCGTTCCATTCGGTGGTGAACTCGCCGTCGGACATCATGTGCACGGCTTGGAAGACGAAGCGTTTGGGCTCGTTATCGATATTCAGGATGCCCTTGGTGCGCAGGATTTTCTGGCCTTGGGTGGCGAGGAGGTTGCTCATCCAGTCGTCGAACTTGTCGGAGTCCAGCGGCGTTGGTGTGGTGAGCGAGATGCTGGAGATGTCGTCCGTGTGGTGGTGGTGGTGGCCTTCCGCGGCGTTGGCAAGGAACTGGGGGTCTACCCCTAGCACGTGTTGCAGGCTGAAGGCGTGGCGGGTGAGGACGTAGTCGAGGTCCACGGACGTGCCTTCCGCGTTGGTGAGGTTGCCGCGTTCGCCAAAGAGGATAGTGGCCATGGGGTTGATGGCTTTGACGGCTGCGACTGCGGCTTCGCGTTCTGGTTGAAGAACTGCGTCTATTTTATTGATAATGATTGTATCTGCGAAAGCGATTTGGTCCGTCGCTTCGGGTGAGTTTTTGAGCTGCTCGATAATGTGGGCGGCGTCCACCATGGTGAGGATGCTGTCGAGCTCGGTGCTGGCTTTGACGTCGGGGTCTGCGAAGAATGTTTGGGCGACGGGGGCGGGGTCCGCGAGGCCGGTGGTTTCCAGCAGGATGGCGTCGAATTTATCCCGACGGCGCATGAGGGCGGAGAGGATGCGGATGAGGTCTCCGCGCACGGTGCAGCAGATGCAGCCGTTGTTCATCTCAAACACTTCTTCATCCACTTGCGCGGTGATGAGTTTGTCGTCGATGCCTTCTAAGCCGAACTCGTTGATGATGACGGCGTATTTGCGGTCGGTCTTTTCAGTCAGGATGCGGTTGAGGAGAGTGGTTTTGCCGGAGCCGAGGAAACCGGTGAGGACGGTGACGGGGGTGAGATGTGGAGTGGTGGACATGGCTAAAACCCTTTTAACGCGCGTTTATGAGGTGGGTTTTTTAGCATGGATGGCAATGGAGTGCTAGTAGGAGTGTTAAGACATAACAAGGCCGCCCCCGAAGGGGCGGCTTGGATTGTTACCCTACTTATGCGGGTTAGAATGCCCAACGTGCCTTGAGCTGGCCGGTGTGACCGGTCAGGTTGGAGCGGATGTCGGCATCGTAGTTGACGCTGAGGTCGGTACCGCCAACGGTGGTCAGGACCAGGCCTGCACCGAGGTTCACGCTGGAGCGGTCTGCTTCGATACCTGCGGTATTGAAGGATGCGCCGCCGCCGGTGAAGGAGGAGGTGGTGCCCATTTCAGTGTCGCCCATGCGGTAGACGTATTTGGCGTGTACGGAGGGCTTGAGGGTTGCACCGTCAGCCATGGCTACAGCGTAGGCGACTTGGGCGCCTGCACCTGCATCCACCGTGGAGAGGGCTTCGGGGTCAACATTCAGGCTTGCACCACCGGCACCGGTTTCGGTGTACTCGTCCATGTTCAGGTAGGTGTACTGGAGGCTGGCCAGCGGGGTGAGGGTGAACCCACCTGCGGCGAAGTCCTTACCGGCTTCTACCTTGGCGGAGCCTTGGTAGCCGTCGGTGTCCGCCTTGGCTTGGCCTACGCCGAGCACGTTACGGGACATGTCGTACTTGTTGTAACCACCGGCAACCTGACCGTTGACGAAGACGCCGTTGTCCAGAACACGGCTGCCATAAACTGTAGCGATGTAGCTGTCGATGTCCGTGCTGGCGGAAGAGGAGGCGTTGGAGTCTACCTTACCGCGGCCGTAGCTGAAGGCCAGACCGGTGGTGAAGCCGTCGATGGCGGTGTCGGTGTCCAGACCGAGGCTCATACCGCCGGCAGAGGCGTCGTAACCGGCGCTGCTACCTTTGTCTTCTTGCTCGACCGTGCTGCCGAAACCTTGAACCCACATGTGCTTGCTGGCGAGAGCGTCACCAGTTGCGACACCGGTAGAACCGCGCAGAGAGGCGAGACGGTTGCTGATTTGGTTACCGGTATCAACAGTGACGTTGACGGAGGCCATGCCGGCGCCGTCGATGGACGGAGCGAGGGATTCAACGATGTTTTCAACACCAGCAGCGGTGGACTGCTGACCGATGAGGGTGTGAACAGCCTTGAGTTGGGTGTTGGTGTTGCCGGTTACGCCGTCCAGCGCGGAGGCGATGGCTTTGTTGTCGGAGCCGGTGACGGCGGAGTCAGTCGATACACGGCCGATAACAAGCGAGGTGCTGTTGTTGGACGTAACGGTGGAGAAGCGGTAAACGCCGGTTGCGGAGTTCAGCAGCGTTGCGTTGGTGCTGCTACCGGTGATGACGTCGTTAATAGTTGTACCGCTGGCGATGTAACCGGTGTCGCTGCCGAGGTTGACTGTCATGGATGTGGCATAAGCACCGTTGGAAGTGATGGCAAGGCGGCCTGCTGAGGTGCTGCTAACAACTTGGATACCTACGGTACCGTTTCCACTG
>JAIXZU010000033.1 GCA_027489415.1 Alphaproteobacteria bacterium | reverse complement strand
GCCCATGTCATTCAAGGCTTGCTGCACCATATCCGGATACGCTGTGTTTATATCCAAAAATGGTAGTATGAAAACATCCGGACCTGATGCTATCAATAAACGGCCACCTAAAATCTTTTTATTTCCAGAGGCGTATATCGAGCGATTTGAGTCCATGACATCAACTCTCAAAGTCATAACTTTGGCAGTCGGTAACTCTAGATATTTAGTGAACATGCGGGCTGTTTTCGTACCAACAGTAGTATGCGCTTCATTCACAACTATTTCCCACGCTCCACGAGATATGAATGGCGCCCAAAGTTGATTATTATAGAAGGTGATATTAAGAGGCTTGTATGCCTCAAGGCTATCCTGAATAAAAAATATCGGCTTCCCCTCATTTCTTGCTTCTGTAATTTGCCTTTCCCAGAAAGCGCGATGATTATTCCATCCATTCTGTCTCATGGCAGAAGTGATGGGCATGAAAACCAATCTATCAAAACCGTCTTGTCCGACCTTATTCTCATAGCTGCAAAAGCTGAGTTCTACGCCTTCTCCTGAATTGTAAAGGCGTGACATAAATTGCCCACCATATTCAGGGCCACATACGATGAGTGTTTGAGGATGCTTAGTTTTCATTCCTTACATTACAAACCTGATTCTTATAAATACAACCTTACTTTTCGCAATTACATACCTAAGCTGTACAACTTGTACGCAGCCATTCTGTAGTTTGTATGAAAAGAACGAGAGGGAACACTTTATTCTTACTGTTCCAATAACTGTAACGCGCTATACTTAAATCTTATTTTTGGCTGTGAGTAACAACTTGGTGCCCCCGGCCGGAATCGAACCGGCATTTAGAACTTAGGAGGTTCTCGTCCTATCCATTGAACGACGGCGGCAACGGGTGGTGTTGTGGCCGAGGTTTGAGTGATGGTCAAGTAGCCTGTGCTTTGCTAGGGTGCGGGTATGGTTCGGATGTGTTGGTCAGTCTGGTTGGGCGTGTTGCTGCTGGTAGGGGCGGCGGCAGACGTGGAGGCCAAGGAACGTGCGCAAAAAGCTGATAAGGCTGAGGTTGCCAAGGTTGAGACCTTCAGCGGCCGCGTGATGCGGGTGGTGGACGGCGATACACTGGTGCTGGACGGTGACCGTCGTGTGCGGCTTTTAGACATTAACACCCCCGAGCTGGCCCATGACGGGGCGGCGGCGCAGGCGGGTGGCCGTGCGGCGACCGAGGCCCTGCGCAATATGGTGCTGGGGCATGAGGTGACGGTGCGGAGCGGGCCGCGCGCCAAAGACAAGTACGACCGCCTGCTGGGGCATGTGTTTTTAGGTAACGGCGGCTGGGTAAACGGCACGCTGGTGCGGGACGGCTACGCCCACGTTTATACGTTTGCCGAAAATGCTTTATACGCGCCGGAACTGCTCGCTTACGAACGGGCGGCGCGGGCGCGGAAGGTGGGAATCTGGGCGCAGCCGAAGTGGCAGGTCCGCGCTGCTGATGATTGCTGTGCGCGGGCGGATATCGGCACCTTCAAGCTGGTGGAAGGAACCGTGGTTGCGGCGGCGCATGTGGAAACGGCGAGTGGCGGGCGGACTTACCTCAACTTCGGGGATGACTGGCGCACGGATTTTAGTGTGTTTATTGCTGATAAGGACACCAAATGGTTTAAAAAGGCCGGTATTCGGGATATCGGTGCTTTTTACCGGGGTAAGACGGTGCGGGTACGCGGATTTTTGCAGCCGGTGAGCGGCGTGCTGGTGCGCGTGACGCACCCAGCCCAGATTGAGATTGTGGGAGAGTAGAGAATGAGCATGGGCACGACGCCGGTGATGATGCAGTACGCCAAGGTGAAGGCTGAGTACCCGCAGGCGCTGGTGATGTTCCGGATGGGGGACTTTTACGAAATGTTCGGCCCCGATGCCGAGATTGCCAGCGAGCTGCTGCAGATTACCCTGACGGCGCGGCGCACGAGCAAGGAAGGCGATGCGGGCATACCGATGTGCGGCGTGCCCTACCATGCGGCGGAGGGATACATTGGCAAGCTGCTGGCGCAGGGTGAAAAAGTGGCGCTGGTGGAACAGGTAGAGACACCGGAGGAAGCAAAGAAGGCGCGGGGGAGTTCGGCGATTGTAAGGCGCGAGGTGGTGCGGTTGTTCACGCCCGGAACGCTGACGGAAGAGGCTTACCTTGGCGGGAATGCGGCGAAGTACTTAGTGACCGCCGGTGGCAGCAAGATGGACGACCGCTTTGAAGGAGCGGTGGCATGGATGGACATGAGCACCGGTGACGTGGGGGTGCGCGCCGTGACCGGCAGAACGATGAACAGTGTGCTGGCGGCGCTGCCGATTGGCGAGCTGGTGGTGAGCGACAGTGTGGACGAGGCGTGGCTGGCGGGGCTTTCCCGTAGGCTGGTGAACGTGCAGCAGGGCTTGTTTGCGCGCAGCACGGCGGAGGCGGCGGTGAAGCGGGCTTACGGCATTGCCGAATTAGGCGGCTTAGGTTTGCCGAGCGAGGCGGCGGTGAGTGTGCTGGGGGCGCTGATTGGCTATGCGGAATTGACACAGATTGGCAAATTACCGGTGCTGCGCATGCCGAGCGTGGTGAGCGGGCGGAGCCGGATGCAGATTGACCCTTCCACCCGCAAAAACCTTGAACTCACCGAGAGCCTTGGTGGTAAGCGGGCGGACAGCCTGCTTGGCGTGCTAGACCGTTGCGTGACCGGTGCCGGTGGGCGGCTGATGGCGCGTTGGGTGGCCGAGCCGTTACTGGATGTGGCGGAGATACGGCGGCGGCAGGAGGCGGTAGCTTGGTTAGGTAGCCATGGTGAAGGTAGCCGGGTAGCCAGGGAGACCATTCGGAGCTTACTGAAGCAGACGGGGGATGTGGCGCGGTGTGTTTCCAGACTGCTATTGGGGCGTGGGGGGCCGCGAGATTTGGGTGTGTTGCGGGCGACGGGGAAGGTGCTGCCACAGCTGGATGCTGCGCTGGCGGGGAGTGCGGGGCTGTTGAAGGTTCAGGCGGAAGGATTGCGGGGCTTAGGTGAATTAACCGCGCTGTTGGAGCGCGCGCTGGCGCCGGAGCCCCTGCCCGCGCTGGTGCGTGATGGGGGGTTTATTGCCGAAGGGTTTGACAGTGCGCTGGATAGTTACCGCGTGCTGGTGACCGATGGTAACCGTTTGCTGCAAGAGCTGGAAGAGCGCGAAGCGGCCAGTGGTGTGCCGCTGAAGCTGCGGTATAACCAAGTGTGGGGTTATTACCTAGAGATTACCAAGCAGCACGAGGCCAAGGTGCCGGGGCACTGGCTGCACCGGCAGACGACGACTTCCACCCACCGGTATTCCACCCCTGAACTGATGAGTTTAGAGCGCGAGCTGGGCAGTGCGGGGGCGAAGGCGCAGAAACGTGAAGAGGAGTTGCTGGCAGGGCTGGTGGACGCCGTGCGCAAGGCGAGTTACCCGTTGCTTGCGGCCAGTGAGGCACTGGCGACGCTGGACGCACTGGCGAGTTTGGCCGAGGTGGCGGCGCGGCATAACTGGGTGATGCCCGTTGTGGATGACAGCTTGGCGTTTACGGTGGAGGCGGGGTGTCATCCGGTGGTTTCCGCCAAAGTGTCCGAGTTCGTGCCCAACAGTTGCGATTTGAGTGGGGGGCAGCTGTGGCTGCTGACCGGACCGAACATGGCGGGTAAGAGTACCTTCCTGCGGCAGAATGCGCTGCTGGCGATACTGGCGCAGATGGGGAGCATGGTGCCGGCGAAAGCGGCGCATATTGGTGTGGCGGATGCGGTGTTCAGCCGGATTGGCGCGGCGGATGACCTTGCTGCTGGACAGAGTACGTTCATGGTGGAGATGGTCGAGACGGCGCAGATTTTGAACCGGGCGACGGTGCGGAGTCTTGTGATTTTAGACGAACTGGGGCGTGGGACGGCGACCTATGATGGTTTGGCGATTGCATGGGCGTGCGTGGAAGACGTGGTGGGGCGGTTGCGCTGCCGGACGCTGTTTGCGACCCACTACCATGAGCTGACCGCCCTTGAAGCGCAGATGGAGAATGTAAGCTGCTGGCAGGTGGCGGTGCGTGAGTGGCAGGGCGAGATTATCTTCCTGCATGAAGTGAAGCGCGGGGCGGCAGCGGGCAGTTACGGTGTACAGGTGGCGAAACTGGCCGGTGTGCCGCAGGCGGTGGTGAACCGTGCGGCCGGTTTGCTGGACGGCTTCATGAAAGTGGCACGCAATAAGGGCGTGGTGCGCGTGGACGAGTTGAGTTTGTTTAGTGCGCCGGTTGCCCAGCCGGTGGCGGTGGTGCGCAGTGATGTGGAAGAGAAACTGAAGGCGTTGGATGTGGACGGGCTGAGTGCGCGGGAGGCGCTGGAGGAGCTTTATAAGTTGCGGGGGATGGTGGGGTAGAGCAGCCGAACAGATGGCTGGCGTAGGGATTTCGCCAGTGTTAGGGTGCGATAATTATTAAGTGATTGAGGTTTTGCTGTGGCGATTTTGAAGAATTCGGTGATTGTGGCTTTCTGGACGGCGGCGAGCCGTGGGCTTGGGTTTGCAAGGGATTTGCTGATTGCCAACAAGCTGGGGGCGGGGACTGCGGCGGATGCGTTCTTCATTGCGCTGATGCTGCCGAACCTGTTGCGGCGGTTGTTTGGAGAGGGTGCCTTTAACGTGGCGTTTGTGCCCTTGCTGGCACGCCACAAGGCGAAAAGCCGTGAAGATGCGATTGAATTTGCGAGTGCGACACTGAGCTGGTTATTGCCAGTGGTGACACTGGTGACTTTGCTGGGGATCGTGTTCATGCCGGTGCTGGTGAGTGTACTGGCCAGTGGCTGGGTGGGGCAGCCGGAGAAGTTTGATTTGGCGGTGGAGCTGGGGCGGATTACGTTCCCGTACCTGGGGCTGATTACGCTGGCGGCGTTTTTGGGGGCGATGTGCAATACGTTCGGCCAGTTTGCAGCGTATGCGATGGTGCCGGCGTTGTTGAACCTGAGCATTTTGGTGTGCCTGTTTGCGTTGCCGGAAGGCGGCATGCGGCCGGTGGAGGCGGCGGCGTGGGCAATTCCGTTAGGCGGGGTTGGCCAGGCGATTTATATGCTGTGGGCGGTGAAGAAGCTGGGGCTGAAGCTGCGGCTGATGTGGTTGCCCAAGCACAAGGACTTGAAGCCCTTGCTGGTGCGGATGGGGCCTGCGGCGATTGGCGTGGGCGTGTTACAGCTGAGTTTGATTATTGATAACACGGCGGCGAGTTTCATGGGTGAAGGGACGATTGCGTTTTTGCAGTACGCCAACCGGTTTTACCAGTTGCCGCTGGCGTTGATTGGGATTGCGGTGGCGACGGTGCTGCTGCCGCACCTTTCGGTGTTGCTGGGTGCGGGTGACAACAAGGGCGCGACGCAGGCCTTCACCAATGCGCTGGGGGGGTGTTTGGCGCTGGCGCTGGGGAGTTGTGTCGGGCTGTTTTTACTGGCGCCCGAGATGATGATGACCCTGCTGCAGCATGGTGAAATGAGCGCGTTTGCGGCGCAGGCCACGGCGTGGACGATGATGGGCTATGTGATTGGACTGCCTGCGTATATTCTGACCAAAGTGACCGCGCCGGCGTTTTTTGCGGCGGAAGACCCGGTGAGCCCGGTGAAGGCCGGTGCGTTGGCGCTGTTGGTGAACGGGGTGATTAATGCGATTTTTGTGATTGTGTGGCAGCAGGGGTATTTGCAGCAGACGGCGTTTATCGGGATTGCGGTGGCGACGGCGATTGGCGGTTATACCAATGCGGCGTTGCAGTGGTATTGGCTCAACCAAAAAGGGGTGTTGAGCATTGACCGCCCTGCCCTACGCCGTGACGTGGGCAAGATGCTGATAGTAAGTGGCGCGATGGCCTGCGTGTTGCTGGGTATCAAGTTCGGTGTGCCGTATTCCAACGATTGGGGACTGATAGCCAAGCTGGCATGGCTGGTGGTGACGATGGGCTTTGCGGGCAGCGTGTTTGTGGTGGGGATTGAGTTGACCGGACTTTTGAACCTGCGGCAGGTGGTGCGCGACATGCGCAACCGGCGGAAGATGAAAGTCGGCAAAGGGGCTAAGGCCGTGGATATGAGCGGCGATTTTTAAGCCAGCCAAAGAGACATAACACCGGAAACGCCAAGGCCATACCAAGCCATTGCAGGGCATAGGACAAGTGCCGCGAGGGAGCGGGCAGCGGTGGTGGCACTGCGGTGAGGTTGGGGGAGGTGCTGGTGCGGGCGACTAGGTAATGGGTTTGTTTGGTTGAGGTTATGAGGCTCGGGTTCAGGAAGGCGAGGAGGTTGGGGTGGGTGGTGGTGTCCGGCCCTTGAAGCCAGCCTTTACGGGCTGGGATGGGCAGGAGTACGCCGGTGACTTCGTCCTCCGTGGGGGTGGCGGGGCTGAAGTTGGGGGAGTTGTCCTTATTCAGGGTGGCAGGCAGGTAGCCGCGGTCGATGATTATCGTCCCTGAGGATGTGACCAGTGGTGTGAGAATGCGCCAGCCGACCTCGGCTTCCGGATTGAGGGGATTGGGTTGATTGGTGAGGGCAAAGGTCTGTTCTGGATAGAATGTGCCTTTTAACGTGACCGTGGGGCGTGATGCGAAGGTGGATTGTTCGGTCAGGCGCTGGTGGTAGCGGTGGTATTGCCAGTTGGCGAGGCTGAGAAGACCGGCTTCCACCCCCAAGGCCAATGGCACCAAAAAAAATAGTGTGGGAACGCCCGGAATTTTCATGGCTTAACATTGCGCGATGGCGTGCGTGATGGCAAGCTGTGCGCATACCTAAAACAAGCCCACCCACAGACTGAAGAAAGGGCGCCATGAGCCTTACCAAACAACAACAGCAGGCGATTTTCCTGACCATTCTTCTGGTGGGCGGCAGTGTGGTGTTTTTAGATGCGGTGAGCGAGATGCTGCTGCCGTTTGTGGTGGGCGTGGTTCTGGCGTATTTGCTGAACCCGCTGGTTAGCTACCTGCACCACCGTGGTGTGCCCCGCGCGCTGGGCAGTGCCGGACTGGTGGCGGCAGCGATTAGCCTGATTGGTTTGGGGCTGGTGCTGGGAGTGCCGATGATGGTGGAGCAGCTGGCGAGCTTCTTACGCCGCCTGCCGGTTTACCTGATGACACTCCAGCATTTCGTGCTGCCCAATAAACTGGGCAACCTTGGCGCCCTGCTGGATGTGAAGTTAACCGTTGAGAACCTGCTGCGGCCGCTGGGGATGATTGGCGCCAAAGGGGCGGAATGGACGGTTTCGGCTGCCCAGAGCGCCCTTTCCGGTGTTGCATGGCTGGTGAACGTGACGTTGCTGATTGTGATGACACCAGTGGTGGCGTTTTACTTCCTGATTGACTGGCCACGGATTAGTGATGGGGTGTTCATGCAGTTGCCCAAGCGCTGGCGGAAGAATGCCAAGGCGATTGCGCAGGAAATTGATGTGAAAATGGCGGCTTACCTGCGTGGCACGCTGGGTGTGTGTGTGGCGCTGGGGTTGTTTTATGCGACGGCGATTTCCTGCCTTGGATTATTTGCCAGCTGGCTGGCCGGTAAACCGGTTGATACGCTGGAGCTGGGCTGGGCGATTGGCCTGCTGACCGGCATGCTGACTTTCCTGCCCGTGATTGGTGGCAGCATTGGCATTGCGCTGATGTTTGGTGTGGCGCTGGTGCAGTACCAATTGCAGATGTGGGAGCCGTATGTGTTGCTGGGAGTGATTTTCATGGTTGGGCAATTTCTGGAAGGCTATGTGTTTACCCCGATGCTGGTGGGTAACCGTGTGGGGCTGCACCCGCTGTGGGTGATTTTCGCGCTGCTGGCGGGCGGCACCCTTGCGGGAATTACCGGCATGTTGCTGGCAATACCGACAGCCGTGGTATTGAGTGTGATTCTGCCACGCGTGCTGGCCCAATGGCGTGAGGCGGTTGACTAGTTTTTAAGAGTTTTCCTGCCTAGTGTTTAGTTAGGTGGGGTTGTGCCTGCAACTGAGGGTGGTATGCTTGAGCCAAACAAAAGCGGGAGGCTGATGCCATGACAACCACTTACCTTGGATTTCTGATGAACCGCTCCGACAAGGAGGAGTTTGTAGCGCCTGTGGTGGCGAATGAGTTGACCGAGGCTAAGCGCGAGCTGCAAAAGGCGTACCCTGATAGCCGTTATGCGTTGTTAACCGTTTATACCCGTAGTGAACTGGAAAACGTGCTGAAAGGCGTTGACCGTTGGCCCGGCCTGCCGAGCAAGGTGCAGGCGCCGCTGGCCGAGAAGACCGCCCCCGTGCGTGTGAGCACCGGCGGCCTGCCGCCCCTGCCCGGACAGGTGCAAGCCACGGTGCAGGCGGTTGAGAACATCCAGCCCAGCGCCCTGCCCGGCTGGATGCAGAGCCTTGCCGACACGCAGGCACCGAAGAAGACGGCTAACCCGACACTCAACCAGACCAGTTTCATGATGCGCCCTGCCGTGCCAGCGCCGAAGAGCCAGCCGCAGACCATTACGCAGATGATGGCGGAACAACGCCCCGCCCCTGCCCCGCAAAGCCTGATTGAGCGCCTGAAAATGGCCAAAGGCGAAACTGTGGCCAGCCAGCCGATTCAGCGCCAACCGCAACCGCAGATGCCGGCAGCGACGATTAGCCGCAGTGCGCAGGGGGCGAGTGTGATTGATATTCTGAAAGGGATGCGCAAATAGGCTATAGGCTATGGGTTTCAGGCTATAGGAAGAGATGAGGGAGCTTAGGCTCCCTGTTTTTGCTGGCCGTTTTCCATGTGGATGATGTGGAGGCCTGCCAAGGGAATTTGTGGGACTTCGGTGTCGGTGAGCCAGATCTGGCAGCCGGCTTCGGTGAGGGTTTGGAGGAGCTGGGCGCGGCGCGGGGAGTCGAGGTGGGCGGAGAATTCGTCCACCAGAACCAGTGGCGGGCGGTTTTGCGCTTGGGTGAGGAGCTGGACGTGGCCGACAAGCCAGTGGATAAGGCCGCGCTTATGCTGGCCGGAGGAGGCCTGTGCGAGGGGGATGGATTGGGCGTCCGAGAGGATCAACTGCCCGGTGAGTTCGAGGGTGTTGGGGCCAGCGTGGGTGCGGCCCATGCGGGTGTCGATTTCCCGGGAGCGCTCGAACTTGCCTTTGAGGGCGAGGACGGGATTTTCGGACTCCATGACTTCCAGCGCGTTGCCGTGGAGGGCGAGGGTGAGGTTCTGGAGGAAAGGTTCGAGGCGCGTGAGGTATTCCATGCGGTGTTTGAGGACTTGGATGCCCCATTCGGCGGCGAGGCGTTCTTCGGCGTCCAGCCAATCTCCTCCGTGGCCGTTCATGAGCAGTTTGAGGCGTGACTGGCGGTGTTGGGCAAAACGTGCCGTGGCGCCCGCGTGGGCGGGTATGAGGGCGGTTGTGAGGTCGTCCAGCCAGCGGCGGCGGTTAGCGGGGGGGCCGGAGAAGAGGAAGTCCGTGGCGGGGGTGAGCCAGACGATGCTGCCGTGGCGCGCGATGTGCTCGAGCGGTTCGCGGTGGGTGTCGATATTCAGGATGCGTTCGGACTTGCGGTAGACCTGACCGAGTTCGGCACCGGTGTGGAGCTGGGCCCAGATGCCCCATTCCTTGGCGCCGTGGCCGATTTGGGATTTGCCGTCGGAGGTCAGGAGGCCGCGGGTGGGGGTGAGGAGGGAAACGGCCTCCAGCACCGAGGTTTTGCCGCTGCCGTTGGGGCCGATGAGGGCGATGAGGTTGGCGTCCTCCGGAAGGTTCAGGTTCAGTGCGGCGACATTTCTGAAGTGGCTGAGTTTGAGTTGAGAGAGGCGCATTGGTGAGACTATACCTGATAAAGCCAACAAAGGCAGCCTTGCGGCTGCCTTTTTACCATGGGCCTTCCCCACTGCCCTGTGTTGTTGGCTCTTGTGGCCTTTTTATTCGTACTGTTATTGGCTTTATTTTACACGCGCATCGGCATGACCACGAAGGTGGTGCTGGCGTCTGCGGGGTCTTTCACCAGTACGGGTGAGGAAGCGTCTTTGAGGAAGAAGGTGATGTCGTCCCCGGAAATTTGTGTGCCGATGTCCGAGAGGTAGCGGGCGTTGAAGCCGATTTCCATCGGGGTGCCGGCGTAGTCCGCCTTTACTTCTTCGTTCGCGTTTTCCTGGTCCGGGTTATTCGCAGAAAGGGCGAGGGCGTTTTCGATGGCGTTGAAGCGGACGGAACGGGTTTTCTCGTGGGAGAGGATACTGACGCGGTCCACGGCCTGGAGCAGGCTGCGGCGGGCGACAGTGAGCTGGGTGGGGTTGCCTTTGGGGATGACGCGGTCGTAGTCCGGATACGTTGCGTCAATCACCTTGCTGGTGAGGGTGATGTCGGAGGCTTCGGCCTGAATCTTCTTCTCGGAGACCGTCAGAGTGATTTCCTTGGATTCGTCGGCGAGTTTTTTCAGCTCGGTGACGCACTTACGGGGGAGAATGACGGCGGGCATGGCGGTGGAGCCTTCGGGCGCGGG
>JAIXZU010000087.1 GCA_027489415.1 Alphaproteobacteria bacterium | reverse complement strand
TTTGGCGCCGGTGCTGTTGATGCACAGGGTGTAGGGCCACGGCAGCACCCAGCCGCGGATGCCCTTGCCGGTTTCGACGAGGCTCATGGCGTGGAGGAGGCCTGCGGGAATGTTGTTCTGGCGTTCGGCTTGGGAAATGAGGACCCAGGCGTCCCGGGCGATGACGGGGTCGAAGGGGTCGTTGTCATAATCCGCACGGGCAGGTGCCGCCATGCCGAGGACGGCGGTTAACACACCTATGGCACATGCCATGCGAGCCCAGTGGGGTTTCATAAGTTCACTATAGGATGAAAATGCGGGTTTTGCCACTGCCGGTAAGGGTTTTGGTACAGTTTCCGGTGCCCATGTGGCAGCCCCGCCAGCCCGAACCCACGATTAGCGCAGGAAGACGAGGAACAGGACGCCCTTGTCGTTCGGTTCTCCGGCCGGAGCGAGGCGCAGGTTTTCCATGCTGGCAAAGCGCAGGTTGCCCCATTCGGTCGTTTTGGGAATGACGATGGCGGGGAGGTTGACCTCGTTCGGCTGCGGGTTTTCGTTGCGGACATGGATGACGATGCCGGTCATGGTCGGGGATTGCCAGATTTCGGACATGTCGAAGGTCATGCCGCTGCCGCGGAACCAGTTGGGGATGACGTAGGTTTCGCGCGTGATGCCGGGGACGTCGGCGTCCTGGGCCATGGCACGGATGAGGTCGGTCGGGCCCATTTTGGTGGCGACGCTGTCCTTCATCTGTTTCAGGGCGACGCCGTCGACGATTTCGATGTAGGTGCGGTAGGGAACGTCGGTGGTGAGAATGACGATATAGGTGTTACCTGACTGGCCGGTAAAGAAGGCACGGGTGGCCATTTTGGGCAGCAGCGACTGGAACATGATGGCGCGGCCGTTATAGCCTTCCAGCGGTTTGCCGTCGATGTAGCTGGGGTCCTCGACTACTACGTGGGCGATGGGTTCGGGGAACATGATCTGGGTGTAGTCGGTCGTTGAAAGACCGATGGTGATCGGTTTGGTGGGGCTACGCCAGACGATGGTGTCCGCAACGGCTGATTGGACCGCCACAAGGAACGCTAAGAGGAGAAGGAAGCGGCTGAGGACTTGGCGCATGGTGGGTTGTCTCCGGATTATCTTCATATATCGCATTTATTGCACGGTTGAGCTTTTGAGCTGGGGAGTTGCGTTTGTGTCCACCAGCGGTTTTTCATGGTAGGCCGTGAGAATAAAGCCGTAAGGGTTGGCAGGGCTGGCAAAGACTTTTTGGAAGGTCATCGTGACTTCCAAGGGAATGCTTTCGGCGACCGTACCGCCGACGATCGAGCTGATTTGGCCGTACATGACGATGTCGCGGAATTCCTGGTCGTTGATGCGGCGCTTGGTGACTTGCAGCTGGCGGGCACGGTCCGGCACGAAGAAGGAGGAGCGGCGGTCGGCTTGGGCGTCCCGGATTTTGCGCTGGAAGTAGGGCTCGGAGTCCGTCAGCAGGGCGGGGCCCAGGAAGCTGCGCAGGCCAGCGTAGAGTTTGGCTACCGTTTCCGACGTGTAGGAGTTGAGAGACTGGGTGACGAAGTCGGCAAAGAGGAAGATCAGGCGATCTTCTTCGGTGGGACTGTAAACACCGGTGGTGGCATTGGGTACGACGATGACCGGATAACGGATGCGGCTCATGTTCGCTTCGTTGTTCAGGCGGCGGTTTTCCACCAGCTGGCAGCCAGCTATGACGCCCAGAACGATGACGCAGATCAGCAAAACCCCCGCAATGCGGTGGGCACGGTCAATGATTGCTCCGGCGCGCGCGACAAAATCCATGGCCAAAGACTAGCGGGTTTTCGGGAGCTTGGGGAGATAGAAATCGTTCCGGACGGGCTTATGGCCTATCGGAGTGTGTTCTTTTTGGGCAGACCGCGTTTCGGTTAGACTTCCAACTTTTTGCAATGACGCGGAGTGGGACGCATTTTGCCGAACTGAACGTATTTGTAGAGCACCCGCATGGCGAGGCCTTCGGGCTTATCGAGGGTCACTTTATACATCACATAGGTGGCGAAGGCGCCTGCGACGAGGGCGGCCAGTGCCTTGCCCACCACAAACAGCACCGCGTAGTAGGTGAGTAGAAAGGTAATGACGTATTCCGGCGTGCGGTTCGGGCGGTCGATATTACGGGGGACGGGGCGCATTTGCATGGTTAACTATCCCCGCACTTGCCGCCGAGAGACTCGGCTATCGGGCAGGCCAGCGCGCGCAAGCCGTTATAAACACCGGGTAAAAGCGTAATGAGGACCCCAAGTACCACCATGATAATGCCACCGATGATGTTGCCGTTGACGAAGGTAAAAATGCCGACTGCGGCGACTATCAGGCCCAGGGTGAGGCCAATGTTACCGGTGAAAATTTTTTCCAATAGTTGAAGTTCGGCGGCGCCGACGTCTCCTTCCGCGGCATAGCCGCAGGCTGCACCGAGCAGGAACAGGCCGATGACAAAGAGGACGAGGGTTGGGAATTTCACTTGGGGGCTCCGGTTAGACGTATTGTTACGTGAGAGTATGTCAGTAGGACGGAGTGGGGTCAACGGACGTGGTGTTCCCATCCGCGAACTGTGCCACGACACCGTACACCATGCTGCGCACACCGTTGAAGATGCCCGGGGACATGGTGAGCAGAGCGCCGCCGAGAATCATGACCAGCCCTGCCGCGGCCTTACCAGTGATGATGGTCAGCAGGCCAATCACCATGATCCCGAGGCCGAGGGTGAGGCCGATATTGCCGGTGAGCATGTCCTGCAAGGTGGTGAGTGCGTCCATTCCCGCATACTGGGCCTGTGCGTGGGCAGAAACAGATATGCCCATACTGAGAACCAGTATGGGCATAATCAGATTCTTGTTCACATTAATGACCAAGCTTGGGCATATGTTACTGACTGAAGCTGGTGCCTTGCGTCACGGTCGTGGTGTCTCCGCCGAACTGCTGGACAACACCGCCCAGCATGTTGCGGGCACCGTTGAACAGACCGGGGGCGAGGGTGAGCAGAACACCGCCGATGATCATTACGATACCGGGGCCGGTTTTCTGGCCGATGATCCAGGTCCAGAGGCCGAGCACGGTGATACCGAGACCGAGCAGCAGACCGATGTTACCGGTCAGGACGTTTTCAAGAGTGGTTTTGGCGCGGCCACCTGCTTCACCTGCTTGAGCGAAGGTAGGGTCCACCACGACGAGAGCCATAAGTGCGACGGCAGCAATGCCGAACATGAGAGTGCGTTTATCCATAAGTAATCTCCTTTGGATTCATTATGGTGTTGTGAAAGCGGTTTGCAAGGGGATGCTGATAAAATGGTTATTTTGCCGCAGCTTCGGTAGCGGGGGGTGTGGCATCCGTGACAACCAGCAGGCGGGACTGGCCGAACTGCGTGAAGACCAGTGTGGCGCCGTGGGCTGCCTGAACCTGCTGCTGGAGCTGGGCGAGGACGTCTTGCACCGAGGCCTCTGCGGTGAGCGACCATTTTTCCTTCAGGATGTGGCGAAGCGGCGCTGAGAGCTGCCAGTCCGCCTTCCACTGACCGGCCTGCGGGGCGGCAAGGTTCAGAATATTGGCGAGAATGTCCGGGAGGGTTTGGTTACTGGCTTGCAGGACGATGGGGGTTTGCATCAACGCCATGGGCACGGCCGGATGTGTGGCTGCGCTGGACACGACCGAACCGCCGGCCTTCATGGCGAGAGCGCGGTCCATCATGGTTTCGGCTTCGGCTTTCAAACGGGCGGCTTCGCGCAGTTTGATTTCCTGTTCCTGCAGTTGGGCGGCATTGGCCAGTTGCTCGGCTTCGGCAATTTTGGCGGCGGCCTTGAGAACCAGTTCGCGGCGGGAGACGTCGGCTTGGGCTTCGGCGGCTTTGAGGTCCGCGCTCAGGGTACTGATCTGTTCCTGATAGGCCTTTTCCTTTTCGGCTTTTTCAGCATTCAGGCGGCGTGAGAGTTCCTCGAACTGAGCCAGACGGGCCTGAGTGGCTGTGAGGCTGGCTTGCAATTCCTGCTCCTTCTGCTGCCATTGGTTGCGGGCGGCAACGGTGACATCCCGGTTTGACTGGGCGCGCTCCAGCGTTTCCTGATGGCGGCGCTGTTCTTCCTGAACCTGACGCTCGCGTTCGCGCAGAGTGGCCATGAGTTTGGCGACGTTTTCCTGATCCCGGCCGGATTGGATGTCCTTGCTGATTTGGTTGATGTTGCGTTCGGCGGCGGCAGTGGCTTCGTCGCTCCGGCTGGCGTAGATGACATCCTGCTGTTCCCAAGATGACAGCGTGGCGACGAGGGGATCCGGCTTCAGAGCGGCGACTTCAACCGGTTTTGCTGGCACTGGTTTACCTGCTGCCGCCGCTGTGGCCGGACCGGCGGCTGGTGCGATGTCCGACGCCGGTAGAAGTTCAGATTTCAGGCGGATTTCGGGTATGGGTTGAAGGCCGGGCAGGCTACTGGTGGAGGGGACAGGACCCAGCGTGTCATGGAAGGTCAGGTTAATCGAGGGGTCAGCCTGGCGGCGGTTGGCGCTGGTGCGGCCATCAAACAACGTTTGTGCCGCTTCGCAGGGTTCGCCGTTTTTATCAAACAGGAAATGATCGCCACCGGTGGTGCCGTCCACCTTGATGCCCAAGCCGGGGCCGGAGCAGTCATCCGTTTGGCCGGTGATGCTGTTGCCGACGGAGACGCCGGAGACGAGGGTTGTTTCGGCAATGACAACGCCTTCGTCGCCAGTGCGGGGTGGCTGGAAGCCTGTAGTGACGGGCACGGACGCGCAACCTGTGACAAGCAGCCCTGCGAGGGCGGTGGCTGAGAAATAGGCTTTGAGGGGGGCACTATGTGTGAAAATTTTCATAAGCTTAGTCCGACACCACAATTATGCGTTCGTTATCAAAGAGGCTGAAGGTTAGTTTTACGCCGCGGTCGTTCAGGACATACTGCGCCAGATAGCTGACAAACTCCTCGAAGGTGGTTTCCGCATCCAGACTGAATTTTTCCTGCATGACACCGCTGTTTTCGGGCGATACCTTCCAGCGCACCTGCCATCGGCCGGTGAAGGGTTCGGCGTTCTTCAGCACTTTGGCGAGGAGGGATTCCAGTGTCTGATTGTCCTCGTGGACAATCACTTTATATTGTCGGATATCCATCCAGTTCTGGCTATTACGGGCACGGGAGAGGCTGGTGCCTTGGGCTGACCATGCTGTGGGAGATATGACAGACTGCCCCTGCGGGCCTGCTGCTGGACTGATAATGGCGAGTTTTGCATCCGTTTTCGCGGCGTCACTGGCAGGGCTGCCGTCAGGTGCGAGGAGTGCGGCAATCTTGAGGCGGTTGGGGTCGAGGCCTTCGGTGGTTTCGAGCATGGCGCGGCCGTGATCCGGCCCGAGGCTGACGGCTCCGGTGGCGGAGGGGTCGGTCACGACGCCCTGAAGTTCTTCTGCTACCGCTTTGCGAATGGCGAAGACGACGCGATCATCCTTGATGATGACGTCACGAGCGGCGTCGGCAAGGGCGGCTTGCATGGCTGGGTCGCGGTCCTGGACGGCGGCACGGGCCGTAGCGCGGATATAATCCTGGCTTTGCTGGACTGTCTGGAGGGCCAAGGCTTTAAACTCGGGTGTGGAGTCCGCCAGCGTTTGCTGAGCGATGGAGCGGACTTGTGCGGGATCCAGTTTATCCGCCGCCGTTCTCTGCTGGAGTTCCGCCAAGCTTGCGGCCACCGGGCCAACTTTCTGTTCGGCAACTTCCTCCGCCCGCTGCGTGGAGGCCTGCCAGACAGCACCAATATTCATATTTGTGGCGGCTGTTGCTTCGGCGAGGGCTTTCTGGCTGCTGTCTAGGCGTGCCTGTAATTCGGATACCTTTATGGCAGTGGACTGGGCGAGAGCGCGCTGTTCATTTTCCAGGCGGGCCTGCAATTCCGATACCTGTTGTGCCGTTTGGCCTTTGACCTCGTTGAGGGCGGCGCGGAGGGTCTGAATGTCGTTGTTTGCCTGCGGAACTGGCTGTTGAGGCTGATCTTCCCCCGTGCGGCGCCAGATGACCGTGCCCTTTTGGACGACCGGCACAGGACGTTTCGCTGATGCTTCTCCGGCTGAGGCACCGACCATGGGCTCCAAGCTTGCCACTTGTACACCGGCCTGCAAACCAGATAGCGGCGCCATGCCACTGAAAGCCTGTTGAGGCCGCATGCTGGCCGCTGCGTTGCGATTGGCGGCCTCTATTTGAGCGCTGGGAGAGTTGGGTGAAGACGCGTACATGCCATTACCGGCAGACACAGCACAGCCAGCCAAGGTAAGGCCTAGGGCTGTGCCAACAGTTGCACTACGAAGGGCGTGCGATATCACCATGCTTGGGGCGATTGTGCCGTGTACAGCGGCCAAGGCCAAGCTAAGCCTTACATTTTTGGGTATTCGAGATGGCGGGCTGTGGGAATTCGGCACCGCCTGACCGAAACTCTTATTTTAACCAGCCAGATACCAGAATTGAGCGATGAAGACGGCAACTGCCCCTAAGCTTGCCAACGTAACCTCCAACACGATGGCCTTACTGCCAATAGGTACATGGCAATGGCGACACCGCCCGCGCAGGACGATGTAGCTGATGACTGGTACTAAATCCGGGATTCCTAATACTTGATGACATGACGGACACATGCTGGGAGGCCTGCGCAGAGAGATTCGACGGGGTATGCGATAGATGGCGCATTCGGCAAAAGAACCCAGCACCGCGCCCATAGCCGCACCTACGCACGGCCAAAACCACGGCCATGCTTGCGCAATGGCCGTGGCGGCTTCCCCAAACTGGGAGGGTGTGATCATGTTACTTCCGCCCAGGTGGTGAGGCGTTTAGCCGCAGGTACGGTCGGAGTTGGAGTCCCCGCTGTTTTTCGTGGTGATACGTGCCGGAAGTTTACCTTGAGTGACCGTCGGGCGCGGGGCACAGCCCGTGCTGGTACGGGCACGCGGGTTACTGAAGTAGTAGAACGGTTTCGGCAGCTTATCCAGAGTTGAGTTCTCCAGCGCGGAGCAGCAGTATTCCCCCGGAAGGCCCAGCAAGTTCATGAGGTTGACCATGTAGTTGCGGCGCTGGGTATCGTTGGCCGTGTTATCGACGATGATGGTGCTGTCGCTATACCTGATGGTTGCATCTTCGGCATTCCCGCTGATCGGGCGTGAGCGAGGATAGTAAATCGTTTGTTCGGGGATGCCGTTGGCACAGAGGAGAGGGTCCGGCGTGGTGACGCTACATTGGCTGACACGGCCGGCGTAACCGCTACGGGCATAGGTTTCAAGGGCCTGAGTGAGACGGTCCAAGCGCTCGATTGTCGCGTTATAACGGTCCAGGACTTCCGCGTAGTTGGTATAGCGCATGATCTGGTCGTCCCCCCCCGCACGAAGTGCGCTGTAAGCATTGATACGATCCACGGAGTTGGCACCGAGGTTTTTCCACCATGTGGAGTCCGTCGGGGCATCAAATGCATCTGACGTTACCGCAAGACCGTTGATGTCCACGCTGTTACCGGAGGTATCAATGTAAGTATCTTCGGCTTTGCCGTTGATACCCATGCTATGAACAGACGCATAGTAGACGTTCACGCTGTTACCGAAGAGTTTACGGTCCGAGTTGATGTAAACAATGTAGGTGCGCGGCCGCCCCCAGACATCATTTGCAATTTCATTGGCCGAAAGCCCGGTGTAACCGGCGAGCAGGTTATACCAAGCATTGGTGCCGGTGCCGGTATCCGTCGGCAATTCGCCGGTATCCGCGAGATAAGCCTGGATGGCCTTGCGGATTTCACCGAGGGCAATTTCTTCGCTTTGGTTGTCCCGCTGGCGCATGAATTCGAAAATAGAGGGTGTGCTGATACCGACGAGAATTGCCATGACAGCGACGGTGACCACCATTTCCACCAAGGTGAAACCACGGTTACGCCGCGGCTGGCCCTGCTGACTTTGGGTTTGACGGTTTTTGAGGAAACGCGAGAATAGGTTGGTCATGATGGGCGTTCTTTCGGTTTTATCATTCATATTTATCATAATCTTAGCTTGACGATATGGATACTTTTATCTGGAACCTGAATTGGTTGGCAGGCCTGCCCCACGGTGTTGGTTTGGCAGGGTCATTCGTAATACCTATCACCAACGGCGCCATGGTTGAGGATGGTTGTGCTGCACTGAGAACGAACTGGCCACCCGTACCAATTTCACGCTCCAGCATCGCAAACTCCTCATCCACCCCAAGAAGCCTGCGGTTATCTTTTCCTTGATTGGAGTTATCTAGTGCGAGGAACTTCGGTGCCGCAGTGTCATTTGTGATATCCAGCAGCGTCAGGTCTCCCTGTTGGCCGCTGGCAACCTGTTGCTGATACGTTGCCAGCTTGGTTTGGCGATAGTCGCTGATGCGCACCTGAAGTTCCTTCAGGGCAGCCGTGCCGATTCTGTTCATACGCGCCTTGATGGATTCGAGGATCTGTTGCTGGACCGTGCGGTTGTCAAATGCATAAATGATATCATCATTTTGTGGCACACCTACGGAGTTTGTAGGCACTACGATACTGTATATTTGGGCCACATTGGTGGGGCTGGTGATTGTTGTTTGAATCACGCGGTCCGGCCCGCCGGAGACCAGCAAGTAACCTGTCACGGGGACGATCACCCTGTTTTCAGGGTCCGTACTTGCTGTCAGGCTCTGGTACTCCGTGAGCACTGCTCCCTGGATTTCCTGCCCCCATGCATCCAAAGCAGGATTTGTGAGGCGACCGCTCGACAAACGCTTGATTTCTGAAAGATTTTTAATAAAGGATTCGGGTGTCGTCGCTCCGTTCGGGTTACCATGCATATACTCCATGGTGATATCATTCAGTGCCACGCGTGAGATGTTCTCGAAGAATTGACGCGTTTCTTCAATACGCTGGTCGGTCAGCTGCGCTGTATTGGATGAGCCCATCGAAATAATCGCTGAGATCACTGTCATGATCAGCGAAAAAATCGAGATGATAAATATCGTTTGCATAGGGCCGTTGCGTCCTGTTGTAGGTTCTTATGGAGGCTGGCACTAGGCCTCTCCATAACACACCTAACTAATTGGAGTTCATATTCATTTTAACGACCTGCTCGCCTTGGGGACCGTGGAGGACAATGCTGCTGCTGGTAATCCTGCGTAGACTCAGGGCGACGGTGGGGTTCTGGCTTAGTTTCGTATCCAGAGCCTGCTTTATCTCTTCGCCTGCGGTTGCATCGAGCTCTGCCAATACTTTGAGGGCTTCTATCGCGGAAGAGGTTTTATATTGGCGGACTGTTAATTTATCCCCAACGCCCAGCCATTGATTATTGATGAGGACGCGTGGCCCGAGGTTGCCCTCTACCATGCCGCCGACTACGACGGCCCGGAGGTCCGGAACTAGGGCGTTGCCACTTTTCAGGATGTTCTGTGCGTTATTGTAGGCTTCCTCTTTCAAGCGGGCCTGCTCGTCGAGGACATCCGTGGCGGATGTTTCCTCGACAGGTGCTACGGTGACTGGAAACGGACTACCCTGACCGGCATAAGTTGGTACTACGACTGCAGACGCAGGATTAATGGTTTTCCAAAGCAGACTTTCCTCGGCGGAGGATGTGTTTGAAATGCCCAATAGAGCCACCAATGCTATACAGCACCTTATGCCTTTGGTTGCAGGCCCAGATACTTTGAATATCGACAACATTATTCACTTCCCCCTGTTGGCGCAGATTGAGGTGCCGGAGCGGGTGCGGCCTGTGAGCCCGGCGGCGGCAGCGTTTTATCAAGGCCATAGATACGCCCGCTGACATTTAGAGTGATATCGTTCGTATCCTGTGCCGGAGCGAGAATCTCTATGCTTGTGAGCACGATTTTCTTAGTGTTCTGAAGTCTATCGCTGAGAGCCAGTGCGGCTTCGTAGCTCATTACCCCTGAAATGCGCACATTGTGAATATAAAGATTGGTAGAGGCGACTGCCTGAACATCCCTTGATTCCATTTGGAAATTCAGCTCGCTTTGTTCGAGCCCCAAGTGGCGCAAAATATCAAGCTGAGTGGCCGTCTGTTCCGTGATGGTCAGGTTGTCGAGTTCGGTCAGTGCCACGTCCAAGCTTCTGGCATTTTCCAGTTCCTGATTCAGGCGAGTGATGTCGTTTTGGCGGTCCGTTATCTGCAATTGATAGTCCTGAGACATTCGAAACACGTAAAATGCTATGCCAAAGCAGACTACCAGCAATATCAACATCAAGTTGCGGTATGTACTGCGTATCATTGGGCGCTTCCTTGTGTTTCAATTGTTTCTGGCACGGGGGGTATGGATGGTGACGGATCGACGGGACTGACTTCCATTGTGCCAGACACAGGGTTACCCGCTTGCGGATTTTGGGGTTCGGGTTCAACTGCCTCCGGCTGAACTGTGCTGGCCGGCGCCTGATCTATCTGCAGAACGACTTCCAAGTCCCCTCTTTCTCCGACAGTGCCTGAGCGCTTGATTTCCCTGACCCAAGGACGGCTGGATAAGGCTGATGAGGCTGTCTGTTCCTGTGACAGGAGTAGGGGTTCTTTTAACTTTTCAACAACAACCTGAACTCCAATTTGTCCCGGCTGAGCCATTTGCACGCCATTTTCCAGCAGCTCTGCTGCAAATACCGCCTTAATTGCACCGAGTGTGCCGAGCTCTGCCCCAACACTGCCAGCAGCATCCACAATAGCTGACGGTTGTTGATTCACTTGGCGGGACATTGCCTGAAGCACGGCTTGAGGGTCGGCAATCTGGCCCACGTTCTGGTTCAGCTTGATGGCATCAATACGGCTTTGGACTTCGGCAACTTCGGCCTCCAGCTTCCAGAGATTCATTCTGGTAATGGCGAGGTAGCCGCCGCTTGCGAGTAAGGTCATGAACCCGAAGAGGGCCAGAGTCAGATACAGCACTGTATAGTCCCGGTGATGGTACAGTGGCTTGAGGTTTGGCTGAGGCTTGAGTTTTGAGAAAGGAACCGGGCTGATATTGTACGTGGATAACCCCGCCTGGAGTTTTTCGTAGAGATCCAGTTTATTCAGCACCGCGACTGTCAGGCCCTCGGAGGGGTTGGAGAGCGCATAATCACTGATCGCATTGATCATAGATTTGAGCGGATCTGCTTCATCGACCGGAAGCTGCGCGGTACGCCAGTTCTGGAAGCCTTCGTCGTCCTGCTCACGGACCCCGTGGATGATGATGTTATGGCTGAAAATATAGAAGAAGGCCTGACTTTGGAGAGGTGCATAGTCCTCCGCCAGCCATACTTTGACCGGCTGCCGGAGATCACTGATTTCTGGTGGCAGCATGCCATAGATAAACCGGCGGCCGATGTGCACGCGGCTTAATTGTATCTGTTTCTTAACTGCCGCGCCTTTGGCAGCACCTTCGCGTGGGGCGATTGGGGCATTACCGAGACCTGCGAGATCTTTGACAATTTGAATTTGGTCCCGTCCCGGTACTAAAAGCACGGTGATTTCGCCCTTGCCCGGTTCCCGGTAGGTGATTGTGCGGCGAGAGATAACTGTTAATGGCATGTGAGATTCCTAACGTCCGTATTCCATAAGTGCGAAGATTGGCCCGACCAGTGACGTGTACGTACAGATAATAAACAGCGGGAGCAGAATGGCCATCACCAGAAACTTGAGCGTGCTGGCTACCTGACGGATAAAACGTTCCAGTTCGATTTTATAAGGTGACTGGAGGTCCTCGACTCTGTCCGCAATCGCACCTGTCGCTTCTCCGGCTACAATCGCGTTAAAGAACGAAGCACGGAATGGTACTGCTTCGATGGCTTGGCTCATGCGGAGGCCGTTACGGTGGTCTTCGGCGGCGGCCAGTAAGATACTGCGCATCAAGGGGTGATTCACGCAATAGGCCAGTTGCTCCAGTGCTTGATAGCCCGGCATGCCTGAACGGAGTAACGCCGGCAGGAAGTACACCACGAGCATCGCGTTGAAACCGATAATCAGCTTACGCGTGACGCCCCACCACATGGTGAAGCGAATCCAATACGGCTGAATGCCCGGTGTGTTGCGCAGCAATAAGAACAGTGTGAGCGAGCCCACCAGAACAATTGGAATGAAAGGATTGGCGCGAAGCCAGACCGAGACATACCAGAACCATCTGAGAATAAAGGGGAAGCTGTAGAGGGACTCCGCTTTACGGTCCAGCACTGGTTGAATCACCATTGGTAGCATGATGACGAGCACGCCGAGTGACAGAGCAATCAGCATAACCCCGATAATGATGGGGCCCATCATTTTAGCGCGTAAATCCCGCCGGCCGGAACTTTCAACCTCCAAAGCCGATACCAGTGCTGGAAGAGCCTGACGGAGCTGGTTGCCTTTTTCCGCAGCCTCAACAATCGCAAGCTCCTGAGGTTTAAAGCCGATGTTAGCCATGGCAAGCGCTTGAAACAACGTTGTTTGGCCATTAGCCACTTCCCGTTCAATCATCTGCATTTGCGGCGCTAATAATGCGTATTCCTCCTGACTGAAGCCTGCGGTTGTGTTGGCCACAGCTTCCGCTACCGACATTCTTCCGGCCCCAGAGTTAAGCCAGCCGCTGAGGGTTTTGAAAAAATCCACCCTGTCCGCGACGGTCAGGGTAGTTTTTCCGATTTGAATAATGCCCATCTCTACCTGCCCTTAGGTTGTAAGGGCCTCGGCGGCAAGCTCGAGGATCTTGGTTGAGAGTTCGGCAGCGTCCGTGATGCCATTTTTCACGTGGATAACACCCATGCGGCCCATAGGCTGCCAGCCGGCGCGTTTTGCCATATCTTCAAGCTCGGTATAGTTTTTTGAGGTACTGGCTTCCACAATTTCCTTGGTTGGCTTTAGCCATTCTGCCGTTGCAATACGGCCGTAATACCCTGTGTAATTACAGTTGGCACAACCTTCCGGGTTACTTACAAACAAGTTAGCGCCTGACATTGGTACACCATAACGATCAAAGACATAGCGTGTATAATCATCAGGTTCCTGCAGGGGCACTTTACAGTGGCCGCATAGACGGCGAACCAGACGCTGCGCGGCAATACCGCGGATGTATGACAGCAGGAAGCCATTGATTCCCAATTCATCGAGACGGGCAATCGCGTCAATGGCCGTGTTGGTGTGGAGTGTGGTGAACACCAAGTGACCGGTGTTGGCCGCTTCAAACACCAGTTTGGCCATCTCTTCATCGCGGACTTCCCCGAAAATGACGACGTCAGGATCGGCACGCAGTGATGACTTCATGAGTTGCAGACCTGTTCTGGCAGGGTCCTCATTCATGATTTCCATTTGCACCGCATAACCGGGAACGCGTTTTTCCGGCGGATCCTCGATGGTGTGGACGCTAAGCCCCTTAGCCATGGGGTTGGCACTGACGACTGCTGCGTGAATGGCTTCCGTTTTTCCTGAACCGGTTGGGCCAGTCCAGAAAATGACGCCGTTTGGAGACCCGGCTGCGGATTTGATTTTTTCAATGAAGTCTGCTGGATAACCGAGGACTTCGAGAGGCATGACATCCGGCTGTAAGCGGCGGAGCACAATACGGGGAACTGGGCCTAAGCGACCGGCATGGGGTTGGATCTGGACACGCCAGTCATATCCGGACCTTGTAAATGCGCCTTTGTTTGCATGATTCAAGTTGACTTTGGCCATACGTGCAAGGTTTTCAATACGGACGCGCAGGCGCTCCAGCTGCTCGGTCGTAATCACTTCCTTCGGATGCACAAACCCGTCAATCCGGTACTTAATAATGGCGCGCGGTTCGCCTTTGATCGAGGGGTCGATATGAATATCTGACGAGCGAGCATCGATTGCGTTTGTGATAATCCGATCCAGCAAGGCTTCTGCTTCCATGTCGGAGTCAATGTTCTCGGATTCTCCGGCCATCCAGTATGCGCCAGCCACTTCGCGCAGGCTGAAGTGCCAATGAAGGGTGGCTGCGGGCGGGAAGAATTCCCGGACGTTTGTCTCAAGGACGAGATCCCGCATCGGGCTGTCCGTCGCTAAATGGACATCCGTTACATTTCCCGCTTCGTCCTTTTTGATAGACATGGGGACAATACGTTCGCGGCGCAGCAAGCTCCGGAGACGCGGGTGAATTTCGGAACGCAGCCCCTGAGCTTCTGCGGGTATATCGAGAATTGAGAGCAATTCCCGTGCCCGGTTATGGCGTGCAAATGCGCGGGCCAGTTGAACACGGTTGATAATTTTCTGGCTGATCAAATCCCTCATAATCAGCTGCTTGCTGCCCGGGCTGGTCAGTGCGGTTTCCAGATGCCCGTGTGCGACGCGGTCAATGCCGAGATCTGTCGCATTATGAAGGATTTTAAGCAGGTTTTGGTAGAGCTCCTCACGCGGGCTGAGTTCTGGACCTGAAATTGCCTGATGGACCGGTGTGATGCTTATTGGTACTGGAATGGAGGGCGTTTGGGATTGGTTCATAGGCGCTGCTGCCCCTCCAGGTATGCCTTGAGGAGTGACGATATTTTCCGACTGAGGCGGATTAGGGGACAGCTGGGTAGTAATTGTTTTGACTCCTGTAACCTGCCTAAGTGCCATTTAACACATTTGGCACCATGACGACTTTTTGTTGTCCTCATGGTGCCCTATGATGGCCATAGTCGGCCAGAACGATGTGATAACTGACCTAATAGAGGCGTCGGACCTGTAGCAAAATTACAAACTCCACGTTCTCATATTGAACGCCTTCTTCGTTAGCCAGCTTACCGAGTGCGGGGATATCCCGTACCAGAGGTACGCCTGACTCGGTATCTACTGCGATGGTTTTGGTCAGACCACCAATCACTTTGATTTCACCATCCCGGACGCGGACTTTCTGGTCGATCAAACGTGTGTTTGCGACGGGGGCGACCCCAGCGATCGTGCCGCTCACCCCTGTTGGAATATTCACGGTTTTTGCCAGCGATGTAATTGGGATTTGCAGGCTAATTGTATGTGGTTCTTCAGGAGAATCGCTAATTTGTGCTGTTGCGGAGAACTGCAAGCCAAGGAATTGCGTTTGACGCTCTACGTTGGTTGTTGTTGTAGCTCCGCTGGAGGATGTTGATGTGTCGCTGTTTACAACGAAATAAATCTCGTTACGACCGTCAATCAATGTGGCGCGCTGACGATCCATCAGCTCCATCATCGGGTGCATCAGTTCGTAGGTCGTCCCATAATTCTCTAACAATGCGATGACAGCATCCAGATTGTTATTACGAACCGCAACGCCGCCGATCGTCGATAGATTTGACCCAGAGAAGTTGGCAAGAGCATTACTGAGAGCAGCTGTCACGCTTCCATTAAAGCTGGTAGCCGTGGTTGTTCCATCATCTGTTCTGCCCAGGCGCAAGTTAGCCTGCTGGTTGAAGTTGCGCGTACGGCTGACGGCCATGACTCTGGCTTCCAGCATGAGGCGACGACTGGCAACATCCTGCACTCGATTGATAATCTCGTTCGCTTCCTCCAACACTGCGCGAGGTGCGCGCATCTGGATCATCCCGACAGAACTGTTGATTCTGACATAACCACAGCTTGGTGTTGAGGTTGTAGGATCTTCAGTAGAGGTTGCAGGAGGCGTTATTGGGAGGGACTGAACCACTGATGCATCCTGCGAATCTCCGGTTGGAGGTGGCAATAGAGACGTGTCTTCCGTTACGACAGACTCACTGTCCAGAGGTGAGGGGCAGCTATTCTTTATGAGCTCATTCAGATCTCCCTCCAGGTCTTTCCAGAGATCACGCTCATATTTTACAGTCACTTTGGCACTGCCGCCTGCTGACTGGCTTCCGCTGCTGGAACCGCCGGTGGTTGTACCGCTGTCTTCTGACCCATCACTGGAGAAATCCGAAGCATAATTAACTTCAACTTCTTCCGATCTTTGCGGTTCGTAGAGGTTAATTGTCCATTGACGCTGCGGGAGGCCACCGATCGTCATGTAGTCTCCGGCATCAATCAAACTCAGGCCATGCGGGTTTAAAAGAGCGTCGAATGCGTCGTAACAAGTCACGTTCTTTAAATTTGCGCTCACTCGAATGCGGTTTAACTGCTCGCGGTTCTCATTAATGACAAGATTATAGTTACATTGTTCTGAAAGCCCACGTAGAGCTTGCGAGAGTGTAACGTTATTTCCTGGACTGAATGCTGCCAACCGAGGTTCGGCCGCCGAGGGTAGAATCAGTAATCGACGCTCACCCTCTTTAATTATTTGGATATCAAAGACATCCTCCAGATAATTACGTGCTTCATCGAACGTGAGTTTGTTCATTACCACGTCCATACGCTTTTCCCGACGCGTACCATTTCCCCAGCGGACAGCCGTATTATATGTGCCGGCAACACGCTGCATAACTTCAGCAAGGTTAAACTGACCAGACAGCGTTATGGTGGCATTGGCCGTCATTTGGCGTGCTGTGATGGGCTCTCCCATACCCAGCACTGATGCCTGGCCCTTGTTATCCGGCTTGAAGTCCTTATAACTATTGGCTGGAGAGTTTCTTTGAGCGTAGGAGATTCCGTTACAGGAAGCAACGCTAGCAGCAAGCAGTACAACGGCGGATACTTTGCACAGCGATGCGCTTGCCGACATTATATTCATGGTGCTGCCCTCATTCTTCATTTTACTGTTCGACTCCCCTGAAACCAAAGCTGCTACCACTTGTGACAACAATCAGTTTGCCACCTGGGAAAATTTCATAGCGTAGATTAAATACCTTTAGAATCCGCTCAAGAGCTATACCGAAGGGTTCTTCAACGTGAGCTGGCTTGAGGACCTGATCGGTTCCCGCGTACATCCGCAGCCGCCATTGACCTTTACCTGCCTGGTTCACGATATTTTCCAAGGCATCCACCAGTGGAACTTCATCGTAATGCAGGCTGACAGTGCTCTCTTTCAGAACTGTCTCAGTAATAGCGACATTGCTACCGCTTGAACCACCAGCACCAATACTTGCACTGCGGGCATCTCCTCCCGTGCGGTCGGTAATTACCAGACGCTGCGTTTTGTCATATTTGATCACGCGGATTGGCTGCCCACTTCGTGTTTGCAGACGTGCAAGCAAAGCATTCATCACCTTGATAAAGGGTTCCTCAGCATAAATGCTGATTTCCATGTCCGGGAGACCTGCGTTGACTTCGTCGAGATCCCAGACAACTGTCCAGCCTGAGCCACCGACCTGGTCGAGCATACGTTGTAAACCGCGACGGACAGAGATCCGTTCTTCCTTTAATCTGACTATACCATGCTGAAGGTCCAGTTCACCTTTAGTTACTGGCCCGCCAACGGCCAGTTCAACGCCACCATCAGTACCAGATGCTGTGGCGGGTGCGCTTGAGTTTGACGCAGCACCAATGTCCGCTGCTGCTGCGCTCCGTGCACGGCCACCCGTTGCAAGTGAGGGATAATCCTCCAGAGTCGATGCGGACTTACGACTATTCTGAGCCAGCTGACGCCCATCCATTGATTGCGTATTAGTATTGTCAGCGTACTGATCATCTGCATAAAGCTGGGCATCATTTTTGGCATTACCGCCCATGAGCAGGCCAGGATCATTACCAATACGGTCAAGCTCCGAGCGGGTATCGGCTACACCGTTTGCTACCGTATTCAGTGCTTTTTCGTACTGTGAGCCAGTTGGACGATTTTGAGCATATAGAGGGCGATTTGATTCTGAGGTCTCATTCCATGCGGCCAGTTCGGCATCGGTTTTCTGGCGTAATTGTTGATGAGGTGGGACATAGACCCCTCTCGTGTCGTCCACATAAGGTGCGGCCATAGCCCCTGTTACAGGTGCTACATACCCGGGTACGGGCTGTACCGGCGCTGCGTTACCGGCAGACAGAATGGTTGAGCTTGCAATTGCGGCGCTCAGGACCGTAAAGAGGGGCAATCCTGATTTCCGCGACGTGCGGTTTTGCTGCGGTAGGTTCTGAAAAATCTTCATGGGCATGGCCGACGTGCTTGACTGTTATTGACTAGTTGTGACGCTATCATAGTTGATATGACGGTAGGAGTGGTCCTGCCTCATCTGATGACTGGACTGTGACCAAAAGACCATGACTCATGACATTGAATGTCTGATCTGATTGTCAAAGTCCTTTAGAACTCTAAGGAAATTGCCCTATGGATCCTCGATATCGTGCAATATTAGTCATAAGTCTTTTACTGACTTTTTTATGGGCAGTTCATGTTGTGTGGACCGTTTTACTTGGATCGGGAGCCGACCTCACCCTTTATGTACGGGGTGTAATGGTTGTCGGCAGCGGAGCGCTGGTTGGCTTTATGGTCGTGTGGGCTGCCGCAGCGTTAGGTAGCCTTAGAAAAAGCTTAAAAACTGGTTTCGAGGCCGAAGTTGTTGATGAATATGGTACGGGTTTTGAGATGGTCGGTGCAGATGGTAAATCTGTGCCATTCAAGCTCTCTCTTTCCAAATTTTTACCCCAGATGGTTGCCCCGCCGAGTTGGCCGGGACTTCATCCGCTAGAAGCTGAGTTATTTGGATTTTTACAGGGATACCGCCACTGGCCATTAGACTTAAAAGCCCAGAACAAGCATATGCTGGCTGGAAGTGGCAAAGATTTTACGAGCCTCTATGAACAGGCTGTTGCTCGGTGGCAGATTGTCCGGCATATGCCCGGGAGTGGACCATGGCACCGGATTGCCGCACTGAGCAAAGATTTAGCTCTTGTTCATGCTTATAAAGAGGTTCGGACTACTTACCCGTTGTGGCAGGTGTTTAAGCGGGATCAGGTTAAGTTTGTGAGCCGGTGCCAGCCACATGGAGGGATTACTGCTTTTGTGATCTCCACATTCCCGGCTTTCCGGGAACTTAAGGCAACGCGCGAGGGTCAGGACGTGCAAAAAGCGTTGCTGATTGCATTGCGTTTCCATGCCAACCCGACCGGTTTACCACTGAATAGTGGGCCGCTGGCGCGGGAATTGGTGGATTATTTGTGGAGGGCGGATGCGCAGTTGCAGCAACTTGATGTGCGTGAGCTTGATACGGTGACACCGGAACAGCTGGATGAGCTTAAGAATAATGTTAAAGAGCAATGGCTTGGGTTTATTTCCGACCTTAAGCCCGAGGCTGAATTGCGGGCGGATGTGCCAAGCCTGAAACTGGGGGATGGAAGCGTGTGGGTGATGCAAAATGCGTTGCTTGCGGAGCTGGCAACCCTGCTGAAACCCACGCTGAGACAGGCTTTTGGGCTTTGGGATACGGAGGCGAACATGCAGCACCCGAGCTGGGCACACCTGAGCCATATTTTACTGGAAGAAGGATTTATTTCAAATAGTTATGATGGTCAGGCGGCCAATAATGGCTGTTTTACGCTGCTTTTAGGGATGCAGACGTGGGGACCAGCCGTTAACATATTGGTTAACAATGATAAGTTCATTAGTGTCACGCGGACGTGGCAGGCGTTGCCTAGTTTGGCGGAAAGCCCGGAAATCGTTATGGACAGCCAACAACTGGTTGCCCATGCCCAAGCCCTTGCGGGAAATGTGGACGGGAAATTGGCCGAGCTTTTCTAGCACGTGAAACATGAGAAACGGCGCCTAGCGCCGTTTTTTATTTTCCCTGGATGGAAGATGTAAGGAAAGCAGCGGGGAAGTGAATCGCCGTGGTGTTTTTGCGCCGCTGGTGCGGCCACCCCCTGCCCCACCCGGTTACTGGATGCCGCCGGTGACGGGTTCGCCGACTTCGGTTTCGCCGCCGAAGGTATCGGCGTCCTCACCTGGCAGGCGCTGGGACATGATGATGCTGAAGGTGTAGTAGCAACCGGTCATGAGGTAGCGCTGGACGTAGAGGGTCCAGGTAGGTTGGCGGCCCATAACGGCGCTGGTGACTTCGTGCAGCAGGTTGGTGGTGTACTCGACCGGTTTGCAGGCTTGCTCCAGGCGGTTTTCCCCCTGAGAGGTGAGGACGAGGGCGAGCCAGATGCAGAGGCCGATGATGAGGCCAAAGACGAGGACGGTGCTGAGGAAGGAAGAGGATGATTTGTCGGCCATGTGTGCGTTACCCTGTGTTAATGGGCTGAGATTAGGGGAATTTGCTGGCGGTGGCTAGGGGGTGGACAAGAAAACCCCCGCTGCATTGCTGCAGCGGGGGGCTTTATCGTTGGGAGATTACGGGCGCTTCGCAGCGCGCGTTAGCGTCGGCCGACGCGGAATTTCTCCGCGAAGAGCGACAGGAGGGAGGTGTCGACGGTTGATTGAGACTGCGCTGCCTCATAGGCCCGCTTTTTCTCTTCGGCGACGACTTCCTGTTCGGCGGCCTGAAGGCCTGCATCGTTGGTAAAATCGATGTAGGTACCGTTCCAGAACTCAATCTCGAACATGTCCAGCTTCTTCCAACCCAGCGCCTCACGGCGGAGGTTGAGTTTCTGGATGCGGGTTTTGCCGCTGGCAACCTTGGCGGCGTTGGCTTCGGCTTGCGCCTTGGCTTCCGCCTGAGTGGCCAGATGGCTTTCCAGTTCTTCCGTGAGGAAGACGAGGGTTGCTTCCGTGTAGTCATACGGAACCCAGCCCACGTAGACCATCTTGTCGGTCAGATCGAGCTGTTTCATGTCGGTGTCCTTGCGGCGCAGCCTGAGGGCTTCAAACTGCGGACGCAGGGCCGCGATGTGCTCCGCTTTCCGCCTTGCGGCTTCGAGCTCGGCGCGGCGGGCTGCCACCTGTTCGAGATGGTCCTGCATCGCCATGGCGACGAGGTCCTCCCGGTAGGCGTAGCTTCTGCCACCACGGGACAGGCGGAAGTACTCATCATAAAAGATGACCGCGCCCAGACCCAGCTCCTCACGGAGGGGGTTGAGGGTTTCCAGCTGCTTGCACAGCGGGCGTTTGGCGGCTTCCATTTCTGCCTTCGTTTCAGCTTCCTCCGGCGTCAGCGGGCTTTCGCCGAAGACCTTGCCCAGCTCGTATTCTCCGAAGAGCTTACGAGTGGAGACGGTCTGGTACTGGAAGTACCCGATTTCCTGACGTGATTCCTCGGTCGTGATGAGCGAGGGACGCAGCTTGGCGACGGCGAGGATGTCGTCGAGCGTGACATCCGTGACCTTTTCCACCACGGTGAAGGATGCCTTGCGGGTGTCCTTCGGCTTGATGGTGCGAAGCTGCCCGAGGGCGAAGTCTCCACTCCGGTGCTGCGCGGCCGAGCCGTTACCGATGTTGTAGTCGGTGTACCGGTTGCCGGTGACCATTGTCAGCTGGTAGTCCCCGACGAAGAGGTTCGTGATGAACCCTGCGACGAGGCATTGACGCAACTGGACGTCGGTGGCGGCCAGAGTACCAGATTCGGCACCAAGGCGGCGCTGGAGGTCCTTCAGCAGCTCTTTCGCGGCCGTAAACCGCTTGTAGCTGATGTTGGTGTTCTCGAGCACTTCCCTGCGCTTTGTGCCGTCCTTTTCACCGAGGGCGAGGAGGAAGGCTTTGAGGCCGTCCAACCAGTCCGAGGTGAAGTCCTGGTAGTGAGGTGCGCGGAACTCCTTGCGGATGCCGTCAACCTCGATGACCGCTGCCAGAGGCAGAGCTGCGCCGAGCACGCCAAGCTGTTTGGCGTGCCAGAGCATGGCACCCGTTTCCGGGCCGACCGGCATTTTCGAGACCCAGTGACCGGCCTTGGTGAGGCGGCAGTTGGGGTCGATCAGGCCGAGGCGCTGGAGCTTGGTTTCCGCCTCCAAGATACGGGCCTTCTCAGGCGCGTAGTCGAAGGTCAGGTCTTCGGCACGAATGCCAAAGCTTGCGCAGTGCATGACCAGTTCGGTCAGCGGCAGGCGGAGGATTTCCGGCGTGGTTTCTGCGGTGCGCTGCTCATACGAGAGCTGGCCGCAGAGGATGAAGATGCCGTCGCGGAAGCGCTTGACGCGGCCTTCCTGCTGGTCGAGACGCCAGCGGGGGAGGTCGATCAGGCTGAGGAACGTGGCGCCCGTTTCGGGGCGGACGCTGAGTTCCTTGGCGGTGCCGCAGGAGACCCCTGCGTCGAGCCAGGGGATATTCGCCCCCGATTCGACGACGTTCGTACCGACGAGAACCTTTGCCTTGCCTTGCGGCGCGGCAACGGCTGCCTTGCGCGAGAGATAGTCGAGCTCGCCGTAGATTTCGGCGACTTCGACGTCTTCGCCCACAAGTGCGCGGATGGCGGCGGCGGTTTCTTCGACCTCCCCCCTACCGGGGCGGAAGACAAGGATACCGGTGCGCCCCTTTTCGAGGAGCTCCTGTACCGCATGTTCCGGCCGGTAGCCGGGGCGGTGCAGACGCTCGCACGGGAAGGTGCGGCCGTCGATTGCGACGACTTCTACCGAGGCGACATTCTGCCAGTAGGCAGCTTGACGCTCGGCATTGATCGTGGCCGACATCTCGAGCACGTTGACTTTTTCCCCAGCCGCCAGACGGCGGTGGAGGAGAGCGCGGCAGATGGACATGTCTAGCGAGGCTTCGTGGACTTCGTCCAGCACCACAGTCTTGGCGCGGCGGATGAGGTCCGACGCGATGGCATAGCCGTACGTGCAGTACAGCACGTTATCGCTGAGGAATGATTCCTCACCGGATTGTGCGCCGACTGCGTAACCGATTTCTTCGCCGAGTGTGAGCCCGGCGAGGTCGGCCACCGTTTCGGCCGCGTTCACTGCCAAGAAGCGGCGGGGAACGCAGACGACGACCATTTCGCCGCTGGCGTAGGCCAGCGACGGCGGCAGGAGGAGGGTTTTCCCGCTGCCAGTAGCCGAGGCCACGATGGTGACGGTGCCGCCGAGAACTTTGGCGGCGACGTCAGTTGCGATGCCGGCGACCGGAAGGTGGCCGAGGGATTCAAAAAGCGATGCGAACATGGTTGCTCACCGAGGGTCTAGCCCGGTGTCCCTGAATGTGCCCCGTCGTGCGCTCTGGCATCCGGGGGCGAGAGGAGATAAGCCACCATGAATCGCTTCAGGTGGCCGATGGCGAAGAGGTTGGGCTGTGGTTAAGCCGTCCTCCAGTCGTATTTGTGGGCCCTTGGGCGTGTTTCCAC
>JAIXZU010000124.1 GCA_027489415.1 Alphaproteobacteria bacterium | reverse complement strand
GTGTTGTTGTCCATGAAGGTCAGGTTGTCGCCTTCCGCAAACAGGTATTGCATCGGGCGGCCCTCAAGGCTGGCCTTTTCCACGGTGTCGGCACTGCGGAAACGCTCGTTCAGCTTGGTGCCTTCAATAATGGCCTTCATTTCCACCTGCATGTAGGCACCGCCCTTGCCGGGTTGGGTGTGCTGGATTTTCGACACGCGCCAAAGTTTGTTCTGGTAGTCCAAAACCATGCCCGGCCGAATATCAATGGCTGAAATCTTCATGTTACCGCTCCTTATGAATGCCTGATGAGTATCTCCGGCCATCTCTATCCGCTTGCGCGGCCAAAATCAAGGGGCTAACATCATTGTCGTGAAGTCTCCTATTTTCCTCGGTTACGCTTTTCTGTTGTTCATGGCTCCGTGGGTCGTGGTTCCGCACGCCAGCGCTCAGGTTCTGCCCCCGTCCTTGATGATGACCTACGACATGTCCGGCCAACCCCTCACCATAACCCACGACGGTTCAGGGGTTTACAGCTTCGACGGCCTCCCATACCCCGGCATGGTGCTCTACACCCCCGCCAACGGGGTGGTTTACTACCAGCATCCGGAAGACCCCATCTGGCACACGGTCACCCCCGCCATGCTACGCGGTGTCGTGGTTCCAGCCGCGGTCACAGAAGGCCCCGCCAGCAACCCATGGCAGGACCACACAACCCTCCGCTGGAACATCACCACCCCGGCCACAGCACCGGACTCTCCCAGCCACAGCGGCACAGCCTGCGGCCCCGTCTTCGCCGCCCAAGGCCCGGCCGCCATGTCCGGACTGAATATCACGGACCTCTATCAAGTCCTGACCACTCTCCAATGGCTCAGCGGTGGCAGTATCGCAAACCCGTGTGAAAAACTCCAATTCTCAGCCGAAGCCGCAGCCAGAATCGGCCTCCCCACGGTCTTCACCGGCCCTAACGGCACGTGGCACCTGCAGGAAATCGTCCAAACTTCCACCACCACCATCAGTATGCCCAGCGCCCAACCGATGGACGACGCCACCCGCCTGCGCCTGCTCCTCATCCAATTCAGCCCGGACGACCGCGCCGAACTCCTGAAAAAGTACGGGGACCTCCCCACCCAACAGCAAATCGAGCAAATCAGCCCGCTCCTCACCCAGGAAACCATCGTTCCCTAGGGCCATTCCCAAATAATGAAGCCCCCGTCAGAGGGCTTCATCGTGCGTCATCAGTCGCTCAGTCCATTCGCGCCCCATTCACCGGGGCGGGAAGGGGGGATGACGTCATCGGTCATCGGCTTGTAGCTCGCCGTGGAAAAACGGCCGCTCTGCGGGGGGAAGAACTCCCGCCGGTCATCGAGGGACATAAAGCTGTCGTCCTTCGGCTTGGGCGGTGTTGCGGCTGCCACCGGCCCCATTACGAAGTCGGAGCCCTCGGGCAGGTGCCTCGGCATGGTTACCGAATGCGGCAGGACGGTCTTCTCAGTCATGTGCGTGTCTCCACGTGTTTCGGGTGGGTCTGGCCCACCACTGCTTCGATTTTTTTGAGGATTTTACTCAGAGAACTAAGACAATGCGAACCAAACCAAACCGTTAAAAAGAACGGTACCAGCGTGCCCAACGATAAAATCGCTGTGCGGAAGTGCCGGTTTTGGTTGTCAGGTGCGTCATTGCAATTCAAAGTATAAGCAACACATGAGCCTCCTCGCAAGCCTTTTCGCAAAAATAAGCCGCCCAAGCTTAGGCTGGGCCATCCTCACCTTGTGCCTTGTGTCCTTGTGCCCTTGTGTCCTGGCCCAGCCCCAAACCTTCGCCACCCAACAACGCGGCGGCGGTCAGGAATTCGCCTATTCCTACGCCACGACGGACGGCAAACGCCAAACCCTCACCGTCCGCCTGAATCTGGACGACATCACCCGCGGCAGCGCCGAATTCCAACCATGGAGCCACGAAGGTGCCAAACTCGCCGGCACCAAAGCCGTCCAGCAAGCCGCCAAAGCGTACGAAAAGCCGGATTTACAAATCATGATAGACCCCATGCCCGGCGGCACCAGCTATCGCGCGCGCGGCACGAACCCGCTTCTCGCCAATCCCCAGTACCTGGAGGACCTCCAGAAGAACCTCGAACCCGCCTACGATGCCGCCGAACTCGCCTACGCCCGCCGCCACTACTACCGCATCATCCAGCCGGGGCAGGGGTTTAATAAGGGGAACACGAAAGCGATCATGCCGGACCACGCCGCCATCGCCAAACGCTACACCGCCGCCATGGGCCCCGTCGCCACCGCCATCCTCACGCAGGTCCCCGGCGCCAATGCCTCGCCGCGCGCCTTTATCAACGCCGCGCTCAACTGGCTCCAAACCATCCCGTACGACACTCTCAACAACCGCAGCACCTCAAACGGCGCCGGCTTCCAAACACCTTACGGGCTCATGCTGGGAAATTTGGGGGACTGCGACACCAAAGCCACCGCACTCGCCGCCCTCATCCGCGCCGCCTACCCGCAAATCCCCGTAGCAATCGTCTACGTGCCGGACCACGCCTTCATCGCCATCGGCCTCCCCCAGGAAAGCCGGGACTACGCCCTGCAAACCGAGCACGGTACCTTCATCCTCGCCGACGCCACCGGCCCCGGCCTCACACCCCTCGGCTATATCGACGAACCCACCCGCGCCAAAATCCGCGCGAATCAGACCGATTTATCCCTCATTAAATAACCCCGCCCCGCAACTCGCTCGCTTAAGTAGCTCGCGGGCACGCCTCTCCCCCCCCAACCGCAATTAATCTAAAATTTCTTGAACATTTCAAATATCCACCCTCGAATTCCACGTTCACGAAAATCTTTAATTTTTTGGCTGATTTTTTTTCCTTGGTTTGAAATGTTTTCTAGAGAAATTGCTGCAACTGCCGTGTTTTGTGTTTTGGTTTCGTGAGAAAAACCTCTGCATTGACTTTGTCTATGTCTGTCTAAAAAAGAGTTGTAAGAATTAATATACATATTGAGTTCTCTGACTTCTGAATCAAGCGAATATATTGATTTCCAAAAAATTATATTTGGAAAATTTGATGGAACATTATTGGTTTGGATCATTTCACAAATATTCTGATAACGGATTTTAAATCCGTCAGCTTGAACTTGTTCAGGAGATGTAATACTAGCGTGAAAGTAGTCTCTCAAATTCTTTGCATCTTGTGTTAGCGAGGTTAGTTTGGAATCTAGAATTTCTAGTTCATCCAAATCATAAACATAACGCTCAACAAGAAATACAATCATCCCTGTGGCAAGTATAATGTTTAGAAGATTTTCCCAAATATAGCCGATTATTTTTAATAACTTATTTGTAATTGCGATGATGTAAGGCTTGGTAAATTTAGTGGTTATCAACAGAGCTTTGATCATTAAAGCAATGAATGACCTTATAAATACTAATATTTTCATACTTTAATGTAGCTGGATTAAACTATCAGAAAATTAAAAACATGCAGGCTGCTTATACTTTCATCAGCCATTATACAATTATAGGAATAAGGTTAAGCGTCCCGCTTGCGCAAACCAAATCGCGGGGATATATTCCGTACAGAAATCATAACGGAGAAACTTCTCATGGCCAAAGCGCCCGCCCAAGAACCCATCAGCAACAGCAAATTAAGCGCGGACCCCGCCCGTACCAAAGCTCTCGAAGCCGCCATGCAGCAAATCGAGCGTGCCTACGGCAAAGGCTCCATCCTCGCCCTGAACGGGGACGCCATCCAGAAGGACATCGAAGTCGTCAGCACGGGAAGCCTGGGGCTGGACCTCGCCCTCGGCGTCGGCGGTCTCCCCAAAGGCCGTATCATCGAAATCTTCGGCCCGGAATCCTCCGGTAAAACCACGCTCACGCTGCACGTCACCGCGGAAGCCCAAAAGCTCGCCGGCACCTGCGCGTTTATTGATGCCGAACACGCTCTGGACACCCAATACGCCCACAAACTGGGTGTAGACCTCAACCGCCTGCTCGTCAGCCAGCCGGACAACGGCGAACAAGCCCTCGAAATCTGCAACACTCTCGTCGGCACCGGCGCTGTGGATGTCGTGGTGGTGGACTCCGTCGCCGCACTCACCCCCAAAGCCGAAATCGAGGGGGACATGGGGGACAGCCACGTCGGTCTGCAAGCCCGCCTCATGTCTCAGGCCCTGCGCAAGCTCACCGGTACCGTCAACCGCTCCACCACCATGGTGATCTTCATTAACCAGATTCGTATGAAAATCGGTGTCATGTTCGGTAACCCGGAAACCACCACTGGCGGTAACGCACTCAAGTTCTACTCCTCGGTCCGTCTGGATATCCGCCGCACCGGCGCCATCAAGGACAAGGAAG
>JAIXZU010000163.1 GCA_027489415.1 Alphaproteobacteria bacterium | reverse complement strand
TCCTCGGTCCGTCTGGATATCCGCCGCACCGGCGCCATCAAGGACAAGGAAGAAATCGTCGGTAACACCACCCGCGTCAAAGTGGTGAAAAACAAGGTTGCCCCGCCCTTCCGCGAAGCGATCTTCGACATCATGTACGGCGAAGGCATCAGCTTAACCGGTGAAATCATCGACCTCGGCGTCACCCGTGGCGTGGTGGAAAAAGCCGGCGCATGGTTCTCCTATAAAGGCGAACGCATTGGCCAGGGTCGGGAAAACTCCAAGAACTTCCTCGCCGCCAACCCCGCCATCATGAAAGCGATTGAAGACGAAATCCGCGGCAAAGGCGCCCTCCCAGCCGCCTTCACCCCCACTGAGGCCGAAGTGACAGAAGACGACCTCGCGGCATAAGTCGCAAAGGAAAAAGCCCCGGTCACCCGGGGCTTTCGTTATTCGTCACGCCGCCTTGCGCGCTTCCACTTCCATCTGGTAGGTCGCCTGCCAGTGGATGGACGCGACCTCAGCCGCAATATCCCTCAGGTATCTCTCATGAATACCGGGGTGGAAACCCTTAAGGGCTACCAGCTGCTTCCGCTCGTCCATCAGGTACTGCGCGCCGCATTTGCCGCAGGTCGTGGTGGTCGTGCCGTTGTCATGGGCTTCATGCGCCATGCTGGTTACGCGGTCGCACTGGGGGCAAATGCCGCGCCCCAACTTGTGGTTGGCGTAGCCAAGGCTTTCCGCCGAGTCATACGGCGGGCAAAAGCGCGGCTGGTCATTCTTCACCCCGAACATGGAGTGAAAAGCTTTGGTAATGGAAAGGATAAGGTTCCCGGTCATAGGTGCCTCCTGGGAATGATGTTTCAGTTTGCGTATTGCGGGCCCGTCATACCGCCTCCCTCCGCTCGCGGCAATCCACGCAACAACCAAAACCACCAATTTCCGCCATTCTGTAAGGTTCCGGAAAAGCAAAAGCCCCGGTCACCCGGGGCTTCGTTCGTCGTTACTTCGGCAAATCCCTCTGCCGAGCGGGTATACTCGCCGTCACCATCGTCATCATCAGCGTGATGATCAAGGCAAAAAGCGTCATACGCCACATCATGTCGCCCATACCGAGGAACAACCAAGCCAGCAGGCCAATTCCCACAGGCTCAAAAACCGCCAGAATGACCAGAAACCTCACGGAGGCCTTACCAAAGAAAACCTCCAGAAGCTGGGCAAACAACGTGCCAACCACAATCACGGTGAATATGGTTCCAATCGTCTCATTCATCAAACTCTCCTCTCAGGTTGAGTGTGCAAAAAACAGCAAGGCAAGATGTGTATGCAAGTGCAATGAATCTATGCGCCAAATCCATCGCTAACACAAGCCCCCTGTGGTACACTCCAGCATGGCCGAAAACAAATCTCCCAAACCCCTTAAACCGATACAGGACTTCGCCACCGCCATCCTCGCGCGGAGGGAGCACTCCACGCTGGAACTCCGCCGCAAACTCACCACCAAAGGCTACCCCAAGGCGGAAATCGCCAGCCTGCTGGAACATCTCACCGAAAAAAACTACTTGAATGACACCCGCTACGCCGAAGCCCGCGCCCGCACCCGCGCCCACCACAGCAAGTGGGGGGAGGGGCGCATCAAGCAGGAACTCACCCAAAACGGCATCACGAAGGAAACCGCAACCGCCACTCTCACCGAACTCTCGGAAACCGAGGACTGGCTCGCCAATGCCACCAAACTCCTCCAGCGCCGCTTCCCGAAACCGCTCCCAACCCTCGACGGTATGGACAACGAAACCCTCACCAAACTAGGAAGGCAGGAAGCCATCAAGGAAATCCAGAAGGAAAAATCCAAACGCCTCAACTTCCTCATCCGCCGCGGCTTCAGTTTCTCGCAAGCCCAGCAAGCCCTCGGCCTCTCGCAGGAAGACCTGGAAGACACCTTCGAATAACCACAAAAAAAGGCCCGCCGAAGCGGGCCATCATTCATCCATGCACAGTCCGGCTGGCACACAGGCTGCGGTAAAACTCGCCGCGCCGCTCAGGGTGAATATCCAGTAAAAGTATCCGGTCAATCACATCCTGAAGCTCGTCGTAGCGGGGAATATCCGCCCGGCGCATACCGGCAGCCTGCAGTGCGGCATCAAGCCGCATTTCGGCATCATGGCAATTCTTGCCAAGGCCATTCGCTTTCATGCCATGCCTCAGCGCACGGTCGTAGTGGGCAACCATGCGGCGTAGCGCGGTTTTCACCGGCCCGTCTTCTACCTCAGGAAAAAAGCTCAGCCCCACAAGCTGGTTGGCGATGATAGTCTTGTCAAAGGAAGGTATCATTGGCATCAGGCACCCCCGTAAAAAAGTGAGAACGGTAAAACCACCGCGGTGAAGGTATTAAAAGCTCATCATCCACATCTGTCAAACACCTTGCCGCTCCCACCTAACAGGCGTAAAACCACCCTAATGAGCAAAGCCGCCAAACCTAAAGCCACCCGCCAAACCCAAAAGTTCTTATGGGAACTCATCGGCCCCCACCGCTGGCATCTCTTGGCTGGCAGCCTCATGCTCGTGGTCTCCGCAGGCGCCATGCTCGCACTGCCCCAGTACCTGAAACACATGTTCGACACCGCCCTGAAAACGGGGGACACCACCCAACTCGCCGTCCTCGCCGCCTACATGTTCGGCACCGTGCTCATCATGGTCGCCAGCATTTTCATGCGCACACATCTTATCGCCTACAGCATCAACGCGCTGCTAGCCACACTCCGCAACCGCCTCAGCCAGCACCTTTTGAAGCAGGACATGCTCTTTTTCGAAACCCACGCCTCCGGCGAAGTCGTCAGCCGCTTCACGACGGACACCTACGCCCTCCGCGAGTTCCTCACCTTCTCCGCGCCGCAACTGGTGCGCGGTCTCTTCCTCGGCGCGGGCACGCTTATCGCACTCTTCTACACCAGCCCCGGCCTCACCGCCATTTTGCTCCTCGCGGGCGCACCCATCGGCCTCGCAGGTAAATTGTTGGGGGAAAAAATCCGCGTCATCTCCAAAAAGCAACAGAACAACATCGCCCGCTATGCTGCAACCATCGAGGAAACCGTCACCAACATCCGCACCATCCTTGCCTTCAGCCAGCAGTCGCGCCTCACCGAAAAATTCGAATCCCAAACGCAGGAAATCACCACACTCGGCAACCGCCGCTCACTCATCAGTTCGGCCTTTGTCGCCACCAATGTCGTCATCGGCTTCGCCGCCCTCATC
>JAIXZU010000126.1 GCA_027489415.1 Alphaproteobacteria bacterium | reverse complement strand
CCCTTTAACGTGCCGTCGCGGTTGGTGTCCGCGCTGTTCACTGAGGCGAGGTCCACGGAAATCACGATGCTGGAGGTGGCGAGATCGGCGGGGTCGAAGGCGATTTTGCCGGTCCATTTTTCAAACTGGCCGGTGACCGGTTGCTTGTTGAAGGGGACGGCCCAGGTGAGTTTGGAGGTGGCGGGGTCGATTTGCCAGGTGGTTGCTGTATAGCCTGACAAAGGTAGCCAGGTAGCCAGAGAGAAGGTAGCCAAGAGGAGAGAGATTTTACGCATGGAGTGGGCTTTCTTTTTTGATTTTATAACTTGATAACTTTGGGAAGCATGCGGCGGAGGGTGTCGTCCTTCACCCAGACGTGATGGTACAGCGCCGCGCCGACGTGGGTGGCGAGGAGGAACCAGAACAGGTTGGCGCCGAGGCCGTGGAGGGTGCTGAAGAGTTTCGCGGCTTCCGGGTTGGGGGACATGAGAATCGGGACGTTCAGGCCGAACCAGTTGGGGTGGTAGCCGGCGGCGTCCGACATTAAATACCCTGTTATCGGCATGGCGAACATGAGACCGTAGAGGGCGAGGTGCGTGGTGTGCGCGGCGGCCTTCTGCCAGAGCGGCATGTGGGCGGGGAGCATGGGCGCTGGGTAGGTTAAGCGCCAGAGCAGGCGCATGGCGACGAGCAGCAGGATGGTGATGCCGACGGATTTATGGATTTGGAAGAGTTCGAATTTCCAAGGGGAAAAGGGGAGGTCCTCCATGTACAGGCCCATCAGCAGCATACCGATGATAGCGATGGCGAGGAGCCAGTGGAAGGCTTTGGCGAGGGGGTTGTAAGAGGTGGGCGTGTGAGATGACATGCGATTTCACCTTGGTTTTGTTGATGGGTGAGTTTAGCATGTGGGGACTAATTAGGAAGTTTATTTTGGGACGATATTTTATTGAGCGCGTGTTGATGGCCCTGCCCTTGCTGCTGGGTGTGACGATACTTTGTTTTGCGGTGATGCACCTTGCCCCGGGTGACCCGACCATGCTGATGGGTGACCTTGACCCCAAGGCCCATGCCAATGAGGCGATGCGTGCCGCGCAGGGTTTGGATAAGCCGATTTGGGAGCAATACCTTTACTGGGTGAGCAACCTTGCGCAGGGCAACCTTGGTGTGAGCCTTGCGCCGGACGGGCGGCCCGTATGGGACAAGATTGCCGAGGCGCTGCCGCTGACGTTGTGGTTGAACGTGGTGGGGTTGGTGCTGGTGTTGCTGCCGGCGATTCCGCTCGGTGTGTGGGTGGCGATGCGGCCGTTCGGGGTGCGCGATGGCGTGGTGACGCTGTTGCTTTACCTTGGCCTTGCGGCGCCGAGTGTGTGGCTGGCGTTGCTGGGGATGCAGTTTTTCGGGATTACGCTGGGGTGGGTGCCGCTGAGTGGCCTGATGAGTTTTGGCGCTGAAAACTGGCCGTGGTGGCAGCGCTGGGTGGATATTTTATGGCACCTTGCGTTGCCGCTGGGTGTGGGGCTGGTGGGCGGACTTACCGGTATTACGCGGTTTGTGCGCGGGAGCATGATTGAGACGTTGCAGCAGGATTATATTCTGACCGCCAAGGCCAAAGGGGCGAGTGAGCGGCGTGTGCTGGCCCATGCGCTGCGCAATGCGTTGCTGCCGCTGGTGACGATTCTTGGGTTGAGTGTGCCGGGGTTGATTGGGGGCAGCGTGATTATGGAGAGTTTGTTTGCTTTACCGGGGCTAGGGCAGCTTTTCTATAACTCCGTGATGATGCGCGATTACCCTGTGATTATGGCGTTGTTGACGTTGGGGGCGGTGTTGACGTTGATTGGGAACCTTTTGGCGGATTTGGCTTATGGATTCGTTGACCCGAGGGTGAAGGATTAGATCGTGATTCGTTTTTTCGTGATTCGTGATTCGGTAAGAGAGATTTGTGCATGGGCTTAATTAAAAATGTTTATGATATGGATGTGTTTCAACTTTCATACAAAATGTCGATTCAACTTCATAAACTATCTAAGCAATTTGATAAAACCGAACAGTATGGTGGGATTGCTGACCAAATGAGAAGATCAAGTAAAAGTGTTTGTGCAAACTTGATTGAAGGGTTTGGGAAAAACAGTTCTGTGGCTGAGTTTCGGAGGTTTATCAGTGTTGCACAGGGTTCGGCGAAAGAAACTGAGCTTTGGTTGAAATACGCCCATGATTTAGGAGAGTTGGATTTGGAGAATTTTAACCAGTACACTGAGGGCTATGAGCGTGTATTGCGAATGCTGACCAAATTAAAAGATTCCCGTAACTAAAAAAGGCCCCCGTTCCAGTGGATTGGAACGGGGGCTAGTTTCGCTGAGACTGGAGGTATCAGCGGGGGATAGGGTTACGCGTAGGCGTAGAGCTTGCCTTCGCGGATGCGCTCGATGCGCGGGGTGGGCTGGATGTTTTCGAGGAAATACAACCAGTCCTCCGGCATGTAGGCGTTGGTGCGCCAGCTGGAGACGGCGAGGCTTAACATGTCCGCAGGCGTGGGTTCCCATGGACGGCGCAGGAGCCGGATACCGTCGTTTTTATACTTTTGGAGGAATTGCTCCAGCGGCATTTTACCTTTCAGGCCATTGGCATAGGCTGACGCAAGGACAGCGTTTTCCCATCGGCTTTCGCCGCCGGCATCCCGTGGAATGACGTGGTCGAACGTGGCGGAGAGTTTGAAGTCTTCGTTGTGCCACGAGAGAATTTTACCGGTGTACTGGCAGGTCGCTTCATCCCGTATCACGAGATTGGTGCGATTGAAGGGCACCGGCACTGCGGCCATAATGTTATGCAGATTATGGCGTAGGCGCACGACACTTGGGAGTTGGAAGGGGTCCTTGTCCCCACGGAGGATGTAGCGGTCCGAGAGGCTGACGATCTCGGCGCGGTCGAGGGTCAGCATCGTGACCGTTTCTTTCGCGTTGAGAAGTGTGAGAGGGAAGCCCATCGGTTTGTCGTCCGACCCCAGAACCAGCGTTGTGTGGTTGTTGAGGCCGCTGATTAACGGCTTGGGCTGGCTACTTCGGCCGGGGGATTCGGGATTTTCAGGCATGTATGACCTCGCTTCGTTCGAAACAGTGGGAGGGATGCTGCTTTGTGACTTGTCAGGTCTGGCTCCATTATGTGGAATTGGGGTTTGAGTGCAAGCGCTAATGGCAAAGGGGTTGCTTATGTGGGCGGCATGGTTAGGATGAGGGCCATGAAGAATATGAGTTTGTGGCGGTTGAGCGGGATTGTGCTGGTAACGATTGTGGTGCTGGCTGCCGCGCTGGCGCCGTGGATTACGGCTTTCGGCCCCAATGACCTGCATTTGTACGATGTTTTACGCGAGCCGGGAGCGACCTTCTGGCTTGGGACGGATGGGCTGGGGCGCGATGTGTTCAGCCGCCTGCTGTATGGAGCGCGGACGAGCCTGAGTGTGGGCTTGGTGGCAGTGGGGCTGGCGACCGCGCTTGGGATTTTAGTAGGTGTGGCGGCCGGTATGGGCCCGAAATGGCTGGACGGGCTGCTGATGCGGGCGACGGACGTGATGCTGTGCTTCCCGACGATTTTCCTGATTCTGGCGGTGATTGCGTTCCTCTCCCCTTCCCTGCTGAACGTGATGATTGTGATCGGGGCGACCGGTTGGATGGGCATTGCACGGTTGGTGCGGGCCGAAGTGTTGACCCTGCGCGGGCGGCGCTTTGTGGACGCGGCGCAAATGGCCGGTGTGGGCCGCGTGCGGATGG
>JAIXZU010000078.1 GCA_027489415.1 Alphaproteobacteria bacterium | reverse complement strand
CGACATCTCTTTCTTCGACAACCAGCTCTACAAGCACGGCGCCCGCTCCACCATGGCCGCCGCCGTCCTCATTCGGGAACGCGACGCGAACATCCTGCCGGATACCTGCATCGCCCTCATCACCCCCAGTCCCTACGTCGCCTTCGCCCGCGCCCTGCAAATCATGTACCTCCAACCAGTGCAGGATGCCGGCGTCTCCCAATTCGCCGTCGTCAGCTCCTCCGCCCAAATCCACGCCACCGCGAGGATAGAACCCTACGCCGTCATCTACGAAGGCGCCGTCATCGGCTCCCACTGCCACATCGGCGCCCACGCCGTCATCGGGCAGGGGGTCACCATCGGCTCCGGCACGTCTGTCGGCGCCCACGCCTCGCTGCAAAAAACCACCGTCGGCGCAGGCTGCGTCATCCACCCCGGCGTGCGTATCGGTCAGGATGGTTTCGGCTTCGCCGTCGCCACCACCGAGTCCGGCCCCACCCTTATCAAAGTCCCGCAAATCGGCAAGGTCCGCATCGGTAACGAGGTCGAAATCGGCGCCGGAACCACCATCGACTGCGGCGCACTGGGAGACACCGTGCTAGAAGACATGGTCAAAATCGACAACCAAGTCCAAATCGGCCACAACGCCAAAATCGGCCGTGGCACACGCATCGTCGCCCAATCTGCCATCGCAGGCAGCGCCGCCTTGGGCCAGTTCAACGTCATCGGCGGCCAATCAGGGGTCTCCGGCCACACCGTGCTGGCGGATAGGGTCATGGTCGCCGCGCGCTCCGGCGTCACCAAGTCCATCACCACGGTCGGTAGCGTCGTCGCAGGCATGCCCGCCGTGCCCATTAACGAGTGGCGCAAAACCGTAGCCGTCATCGCGCGCCTCACCAAAAATATCGTCCAAAAACCCTCCGAAATCCCCGGTGCCATGGCAACCGAAGATACCGAAAACTAAGCCTGCCATCCCATGACGCAAACACTGTCCCGCTCCAAAATCGAGGAACTCATTCCTCACCGCAAACCCATTCTCCTCATCGACGAAGTCACTAACTGGGAAGCCGATAAATGGCTGGAATCACAACACTATTTCAGCGCCGATAACCCGCACTTCAACGGCCACTTCCCCGGCAACCCCTTGCTTCCGGGTGTCCTGATTGTCGAAGCCATGGCCCAATCCGCCGCCGTCCTCATCAGCCTCACGCGCGGCCTGAATTCGGAAACTGCCCTCTACCTCTTCACCGGTATCGAAGACGTCCGCTTCAAAGCTCAGCTCACCCCCGGCAACACTCTCACCATGCGGGTCGAAAAGGTGCGTGAAAAAATGAATATCTTCCAGTTCACCGGCACCGCGTTTGTGAATGGGGAACGTGCCTGCACCGCCTCCTTCAGCGCCAAACTCGTCCTCAAATAGTATGGCACTTATTCGCGATGTCTATGAAATGAATGCATTTAAAGAGGCTTATATCATCGTGAATAAAGTCTGGGATATAACGGAAGTTTCAGGTAAATCAGAGGCTTTTAAAATCTTAAGGAACCAATTGTGTCGTTGTTCAAGTAGCATTTGCGCTAATTTGGCCGAAGGATTTGGTAAAAGCCAATCAAGAATCGAACTACGCCGGTATGTTCGTATAGCTCTTGGTTCGGCCCATGAAACTGATTTCTGGCTAAAACTAGCAAGTGACCGGAAATATATGAAATCAGAAGAAGCCGCCGAGTTACGTGAGCGCTGTAAAAACGTTTGTCGTATGTTAAAAGGGTTCGAGAAATCTATTTCAGGACATCCGTCTGCAGAAGCTTCCTCGAAGTCACTAATCACAGATCACTAATCACAAATCACAGATCACGCATTTATCATGGCCCAAATCCACCCCACCGCCATCATTGAAACCGGCGCCAACCTCGCGGATGACGTCTTCATCGGCCCGTTCTGCACCATCGGCGCCAACGTCACCATTGGCGCGGGCACGCGGCTCATCAGTCACGTGGTTGTCACCGGCCACACCACCATTGGTAAAAACAACGTCATCTATCCCTTCGCCAGCCTCGGCCAACCATCGCCGGACAGGAAATACAAAGGCGAGCACGCCACCTTAACAATAGGCGACAATAACGACATCCGCGAAGGCGTCACCATGCACATCGGTACGGGCGCGGATAGGGGCACCACCACCGTCGGCAACAACAACCTCTTCATGGCGGGCATGCACGTGGCGCATGACTGCATCGTGGGCAGCAACGTCATCATCGCCAACTACACGCAGCTCGCAGGGCACGTGGAAATCGCGGACAACGTCGTCGTCGGCGGTCTCTCCGGCATCCACCAGCACGTCCGCGTCGGCACGCAGGCCATTATCGGCGGGCACACTGCGGTGGACCACGACGTCCCCCCATACTCCAGCGTCTCCGGCCGCCGCGCCGTCCTCAAGGGCCTCAATCTCGTCGGCCTGCGCCGCAAGGGGTTCGAAAAAGCCCTGATCCGCGCCCTGAACGACGCCTACGACTCTCTGTTCGATATTACCGACGAAGACCTCCCCCTAACCGAACGCGCGCGCATCCTCAAGCAAAGCGCCCAGTTCCCCGAAGTCGCCGCCCTGGCGGACTTCGTCCTCTCCACCCAACGCGGCGTCACCGGCTACGACGAAGAATAGAAAAACACTCCCATGCCCCACTCAACACCCAACACGCAACACCCAATATTGGGCTTGTTATCCGGCGGCGGCAACCTCCCCGCCACCATGGTCGCGGGCGCGCAGGCTCGCGGCTGGCCGGTGCACGTGGTCACGTTTGCAGGCCAACCCCAACCGCTCAACCTGCCGCCCGTCGCCTCCACCTACCAGTTTCCGCTGGGGCAGGTGGGGCACATTCTCGCGCACCTCAAGCATAACAACGTCACGCACGTCGCTCTCGCTGGCAACCTCAGCAAACCCTCAATTCTCTCACTGAAACCGGACGCCACCGGCCTCAAACTCCTCGCCCGCGCCGTGATACGCCACGACGACGCCCTCCTGCGCGCCGTCACCACGTTCCTGAAGGAAGAAGGCTTCGAACTCCTCACCGTGAAGGACTTGGCGCCGGACCTCCTCGCTCCCGCCGGCCTCCTCGCCGGCCCCGCACCGTCACCGGAGGAACAGGAGGACATCGCCCTCGCACGCAGCACACTGGCCGTGCTGGGGGACCTCGACATCGGCCAGGCCTGCATCGTCCACAACGGCGCCATTCTGGGCGTGGAAGCCGTGGAGGGCACGGACACCCTCATCACGCGCTGCGCCAGCCTCCGCACCGAAAAGGGCGGCAAACCCCAAGGTGGCATTCTGGTGAAACGCGCGAAGGACATGCAAACCGACCTCGCCGACCTCCCCACCGTGGGGCCGGACACTCTCCGCCTCCTCGCCCAGCACAACTACGCCGGCCTCTGCATCCAGTCGGGCCGCACCCTCCTCCTTAGCCAGCCCGAAGTCCTCGCCACCGCCAAAGCCAACAACCTCTTCCTCCTCTCCGAATAATCATAACTCACGGAAATGCGGCTTTCCCGGGCTGTGGCGATGTCCAAAAATCACATTTTGGGTAACATCGACCAGACCCGGGATCTCCCAGAAGAGTCAAGAATCCAGAAATTGTCAGTTTCCTAAAAAGCCACTAATATCCAGCCCCATAAGAGTCTATCCACAACCAAGGAACACCGAATATTTACACAGCCAAAGGCTGATACTCGGTGTTCCGCATTCCTCGAAAGGGAAAAAAATGTCCGAACTCTCCATCTCCGCCCGCCCCCTGTTCGCCGCAGCATACCGCGCCGCTCGCATCGCGCGCCGCACGGGAACCTTCACGGTAACACGTGAGGAGGCTGCCTTCACCGTCCCCGCCATGCGCGTACATGATAAGGAGTTCTGCACACGGGAAATCTCCCCCCGCTGCGGAGATTCACTCCTCATCCCGCGTGGACGCTTCGTCCATGCCGGCGAAGAAATCTTCGGCGCTTACGAGCGCCGGAAAGACGGTCGCCTCATCGGCCGTATCGGCCAGATCAAGAACGGAGAATATCAGAGCCTCAAGGCCTGATACTCAGGCTCCCCGCACATCAAGTGCGGGGAGTGTCTTTTTGCCCCATACCTGCTAATCTCCCCCCATGCCCACCCCCGCGCCCCACTCAACACCCAACACGCAACACTCAAAACTCGTTCTCATCACCGCCGGAGAACCCTCCGGAGACCGCCTTGGCGGCGCCCTCATGGCGGCCCTGCGCGCCAAACACTCCAACATCCGCTTCATTGGCACCGGCGGCCCGCAAAT
>JAIXZU010000025.1 GCA_027489415.1 Alphaproteobacteria bacterium | reverse complement strand
GGTCATGCCCTTCGGCAGAATGACGTCGTAGCCTTTTTCCTTGGCGATTTGCTCGACGACCGTGCGGACGGCGTCGTTAATTTGCTTGCGGAGTTTCATGTTTTGTTCGTCCAGCTCGGTTTGGATTTTGACGGCTTGCTGGCGGAAGGCGTCGAGTTCCTTGGTGAAGTCGGCTCCGGCTTGCTTGAATTTATCTGCCGCCATGACGCCTTGCTGGCTGATGAGGGTTTGTTTCTTTTCAAGCAGCGGCTTTTCAAGGGCATCGATGCGGCTTTGTGCGGCGGCTTGCTTGCTTTTGAGCTCCGTTACAGCCCGTTTGGCGGCGTTGGTGCCGTTGATGACCTGCTGGGCGTCCAGCACGGCAATTGTGGGCTTGGCTTGCGCCTGAGCCGTGCCAGCCATGGCCGCGATGGCGATGGTGACGGCGATGAGGCCGGTTTTGATGCGGCTGGTGATGGTTGTCATTGGTAGTCTCCCCCTTAAGTTAAGTAGATAGTTGAACGTAATTGGTTAAAGTTTTGATTAGAAGCGTGTTCCAACCGAGAAGCTGAAGATTTGGTCGCGGTCTTCATCCGATTTGACGAGCGGAATACCGAATTCCACACGGAGCGGGCCGATGGGGCTGCGCCAGTGGACACCGGTACCGGCTGAGATGCGGTAGAGGCCACTGTCCTGGATTTGGGCGCTGTCGCGGTCGAAGTCCGAGACGTAGCCGCCGTCGGAGAAGAGCACGCCTTTGACGCCCATTTCTTCCAGCGTGTTACCCAGCGGGAAGGTGAGGTCTACGCTGTGGCCGACCATGTATTTACCGCCGAGGGCGTCCCCTGTGGCTTTATCCCGTGGGCCGATACCGCCGTATTCGAAGCCGCGCAGGTTGTTGCCGCCGCCCATGAAGTGTTCATACAGCGGCAGGTTGCCGGAGGTGGCTTCCACGGCGCCTGCACGGCCGCCGAGGGTGAGGACCCAGTCTTCCCACACTTGATAGTTGTAGCTGCCGGAGAGGTTGAGGCGGACGTAGTCGGTGTCCGATCCGAAGCCGGAGTAGTCTCCGCCCACGCCGATGCGGTAGCCGCGGGTTGGGTTGAGGGCGCTGTCCCGGTTGTCGTAGGCCCAGTTGTTGCTGAGTGCGATACTGTCCCGCTTGCCGGCTTCGTCCTTCACGAACTGTGAGGCGGAGGCGCCGACGTTTTCGATTTCGGTTTCCTTGTAGCCTAAACGAACATCGTTTTTGGAGAACTCGGACAGCGGGAAGCCCATGCGGAGGGCGCCGCCGGAGGTGGCGGTGTCGTAGCTGGATTCGTCCTGGAAGTCGGTCTTCGTGTTGAAAACGTCCGCACCCGCTGCCAGTTCCTGCCCCATGAAGTAGGGTTCGGTGAAGCCGAGGTTGAAGTTTTGCTGGCGCTGGGAGACGGCGAAGTCGACAGTCACTTGCTGGCCCTTACCGAGGAAGTTGCGCTCGGTAACGTTCGCGGTGGCGAGGATACCATCGAAGGTGGAGTAACCGGCACCGACGTTGAATTCACCGGTGGATTGTTCCTTGACCTTGACGTCGAGGTCGACGCGGTCCGGCTGGTCGGTTTCCGAGCGGGTGACGTCCACGTTCTGGAAGAAGCCGAGGTAGGTCAGGCGGTCCCGTGAGCGTTTGAGTTTGTCGGAGGAGTAGGCGTCGCCTTCGGCGAGGCGCATTTCGCGGCGGATGACGTTGTCCCGCGTGCGGGTGTTGCCTTCGACATTGATGCGGTTGACGTAAACGCGCGGGCCGGGGGTGACGTTGAAGACGACGTCCACCTTGCGTTCGGCTTCGTGCTTGACGTACTCCGGTTTGACGTCGAGGAAGGCGAAGCCTTTGGAGCCGAGGTCGTCGATGAGCTTATCGGTGTTTTCATCCACGCGTTTGGCGTTGAAGAGTTCGCCGTCCTTCAGGGTGACGTTTTTGGAGAGGGCGTTCATGTCCAGACCTTCGGCTTCGGCCTTCAGGGCGACGCCGATGGTGCCGAAGTCGTAGCGGGGGCCTTCGAAAATGGTGTAGGTGATGACGAAGTCCTTGCGGTCGCGGGTCAGTTCGGCGACGGCGCTGGTGACTTGGACATCCGCGTAGCCACGGCTGAGGTAGAAGCGGCGGAGCATGTCTTTGTCGACGTCCAGGCGGGTTGGGTCGTAGCTGTCCGCCGTGGAGAGGAAGCGCCACCATGTGCTGCGCTTGGTGGCGATGACCTGGGCGAGGTCCGCGTCATCAAACTTGCTGTTACCGACGAAGCTGACGCTGGCGATGCGGGTTTTTTCGCCTTCATCGATGTTGTAGACGACGTCTACACGGTTTTGGTCCCGCTGAATCAGTTGCGCTTTCACGTTGGTGGTGAAGCGGCCGCGACTGCGGTAGGCGGCTTGCAGGGCTTGGACGTCCGCCTGTACTTTGGCGGGGGAGTAAATGTTGCGGGACTTGAGGCCGATGATTTCTTCGAGGCGCTTGCTGTCGATTTCCTTGTTGCCTTCGAAGACCACTTTGTTGACCAGCGGGTTTTCGGTGACCTTCACGGTGACGGTGCCATCCGCCCCCTGCCCTACTTCCACGTTGGCGAAGAGGCCGGTGGCGTAGAGGCTGCGCACCAGATAGCTGGTTTGGGCGGGGTCGAAGTTATCGCCTTCCTTGAAGGGCAGATAGGTGCGGACGGTGTCCGCCTCCACGCGCTCGTTTCCGACGATGGTGATGGCCTTGACGGGCTCGGCGAAGGTGACCACCAGCGGGGCGGCGCTCATGGCGGCGATGATGGCGGTGGAAGCGGCGAATTTGCGAATGAAGGGCATGAGGACAGCTCTTGTTGGGACTATGTTGTGGATGAGATTACCCTTTAGCGCCCACCACCGCAAGGGTTGTGCGGTGGCGGTGCCTGCCAGTGTGGCAAAAAGGAGGTAGCTAGGAACCAGGTAGCCGGGTAGCCAGGGATTTCGTTCCTATTGGGCTGCGGGGGTGGTGGCGGAAACGGCCGTTTCGGTTACGGTTGCGGCGGGGGCGGGCTCATCCGATTTCTTTTTGAGGAGGCCCATGTTTTTGACGTCGTTCATCGTGGCGAAGAGGGCGAGGCCGATGATGCAGAACAGACCGAAGCGGAAGGCCCATTCCTGTGCGCGTTGGCCGAGCGGTTTGCCGCGGATTTTTTCGTAGGCGAGGAAGATGAGGTGGCCGCCGTCCAGCACCGGCAGCGGGAAGAGGTTGACGATGCAGAGGTTGATGGTGATGACGACCATGAACATGGTGAGCGCGAACAGGCCGCTGGATGCGGTTTGGCCGGTGAGGTTGGCGATGCCGAGGGGGCCGGTGAGATTGTCCGGCGAGATGGCGCCGATGACGAGTTTGTAGAGTGAGACGACGGTGAGGCTGGTGATTTCCCACGTGCGGTAGGCGGCGCGGGTGACGGCTTCCACCGGAGGGTGTTGTACGACAAATGTGGCGTAGCTGGGGGCGATGCCGAGGCGGCCGACGGTGTGTTCGTTGCCTAAGAAGTCCGTGAACTGTGTCACTTTCGGGGTGACCATGG
>JAIXZU010000069.1 GCA_027489415.1 Alphaproteobacteria bacterium | reverse complement strand
TGCGTGGATGATACCGGCTTTTTCAACCTTGAACTCGATCATACCACCCTTCACTTCCTTGACGGCTTTGGCGACGTCCGGAGTTACGGTACCGAGCTTGGGGTTCGGCATCAGGCCCTTGGGGCCGAGGATGCGGGCAACCTTACCGAGCTTCGGCATGAAGGTGGGGTGAGCGATGACGCGGTCGAAGTTGATGTTACCGGCTTCGATTTGGGCGAGCAAGTCATCGGCGCCGACGATATCCGCACCGGCGGCCTTGGCGGCTTCGGCGGGAGCGCCTTCAGCGAACACGGCCACGCGGACGGTTTTACCGTTACCGTGGGGCAGGGTTACGACGCCACGGACCATTTGGTCGTTGTACTTGGGGTCTACGCCGAGGTTCAGGGCGACGTCGACGGATTCGTCGAACTTCGCGGCGGGCATGGAGGACAGAAGCTTCAGGGCTTCTTCAATGCCGTAGGCCTTGAGGCGGTCGAACTCCGGGTAAACCTTCTTCGGCTTGGCGGAGGTGAGTTTGTTGGACTTCTTGGAAGAAGCAGTCTTTTTAGCGGTAGCCATAATGTTGCTCCTCCTTAGTCAATTACGGTCAGGCCCATGGAACGGGCGCTGCCTTCGATAATCTTGGTGGCGGCTTCGATGCTTTCGGCATTGAGGTCAACCATCTTGGCCTGGGCGATCTTGGCTACTTCGGAGCGCTTGACCTGACCAATCGGCACGTTAGGCGTTTTGGCGCCCTTGGTGATTTTGGCGGCCTGCATGAGGTACCAGCTGGCGGGGGGGGTCTTCAGCTCGAAGGTGAAGGTACGGTCCGCGTAAGCAGTAATGATGACGGGAATCGGGGTTCCAGCTGCGAACTTAGGCGGCTGGGTAGCGGCGTTGAACGCTTTGCAGAATTCCATAATGTTAAGACCCTTCTGGCCCAGTGCGGGACCAACGGGAGGGGCCGGGTTGGCGGCGCCAGCTGGAACTTGCAGCTTGACGAAGCCGGTGACTTTTTTAGCCATGGCTAATATATCCTCGGTTTTGTTTACATAACCTGCGGTTTTACGCAGATAAACTCCTACACACGGGCGCGTACATGGGTTGCATGGACGTCGAGGCGTAGTAAGGGCCGTATACGGGGAGTGCGGGAGAGTGTCAAGCTTATGATGTATGTTGGATTGTTGGGTGAATAGGGAGCAGGTTAGTTGCCTTGCTTGTGCGACCTTCTATAATAACCTGTAATATGTGTAGCCAAGCACTTCAGGCTACCCAATGAATAATAATGTACGAGGAAACGACAGCATGACACCGGTGTTGGTATTTTTAGCTGAAATGTGGCGCCTGCGCTGGCGATTTGGGCTGCCCGCCCTGCTGGGCATGCTGGTTGCGGCTGCTTATACCATTATGGTGCCGCCCACTTATGAGGCCAAGGCCCTGCTTCAGGTTCAAAGTGACCAGGCCCGTGCCCCCCTCCTGCGCAACCTTGCGGCGAACGGCCAAGCCAATGCGTTGCGGCAATTCCTTGTTAACGACCAGTTGCTGGCTGACACCGGCCATGATGCTGGCCGCGTGATTGACCCGCGGCATGTTACCCTGACGGTTCTGAATGACCACCTGATGGCCGTTGGATATCGCAGCAAGCAGGTTGAGGGCCTGGAGCAACTGGTTGATGGTTTAGCCTATAATTTTATTCAGGCCCTTCTGGCGCCCGAACGCATGCGCATTGAGCAGCTTATTCTGCAAAGCCAGCAAGAACTTAAGGAAATTGATGGCAGGCTTGCGACTACGGACGGCATTGATAATGCGACACGCGGTGAGCTGCTGGCACGCCAGACCAAACTTCAAGGTGACGTTGTACAGATGCAGACCGACTTGTTCCTAGTTAACCTTGCCTTTGGGAGCCAAGGCAGCCAGGCGTTGATTTGGTTTGCCGAGCCTGCGGGGATTATCAACCCCGTGGTTGGTGTTGCTCGGATGTTGGGAAACATCCTTTTTGGTGCCCTGCTCGGCCTGCTTTACGGCTGGGTTATTTACGAAATGCCCCACCGCAAACGCCAGACCATTCGTGATGGCAACCAGGCGAGTGACGCCACAGGTATGCCACTTGTTGGGATTATGCCTTGGTTGGGACGCCTTAAAGTGACCCCCAGCGGTTTACATGTGAAGGTTCAGGATAAACAGCTTAAGCCTTCCGAATTCAGTGAGCTTGGCCGCCTGCACCGCACGCTGGTACGCAACCTGCGTGGACCACTGGTGTTGATTGGGGTAGCAGGCAGCGAGGGGACGAGCAGCCTTGCGTTGTTACTGGCCGAGCGTACTGCTGCACAGGGTAAAACTGTTGCACTGGTTGACATGAACCTTAAAGACCGCACGTTAAGCCATTGGTTGGGCTTGGGCGACGGCAACTGGGAACTGCCCCCTAAGAGCAGTAAGAAAGCCTGGGAAGCCCTGCATGCCGTGCCGGGTTTGCCGAACCTTAAGGTACTTGCTTCCCCCAAAAACCCCGAGACACTGACTAAGCTTGGTGAGGCTGGTGGTTTGCCTGCACTGTTTGACCGGTTGGGAGATTCTGCCGACATTGTGATTGTTGACGCGAGCCCCCTTGCGGCGCTGAACCGTGGCAACATTGATGCCGTGGCCGTGGCTTCCGCCAGTGCGAGAACTGTTCTGATGGCACAGGCGGACGTGACTTCCGCACCAGACCTGAAACGGGCGTGTGACAGCTTGCTGCTGGTTGGAGCGCCGCTGTTGGGTGTTGTGCTTAACCAGCAATTCAGCCTGACGCGCCGCCAGTTGCTTGCCCAGTTGGCTGATTTTATCGGGAAAGTGCTGCCTGGTGTTGGCAAGAAACTGCGTAAAGCGAGTATCAGTGTCAAACTTGACTAATCTTCACGAGACCTAACTCAAAAAGCCCCCAAACAGGGGCTTTTGCGTGAGTGCATTTAGTTACCAGAGCCGGGTTTTTCAGAGAATTCCGCGCGCTTGGCTTCCGCACCCAGTTTAGATGCTTCTTCGGCGCCGGGAAGCGGGCCTTTGCTCTCGGTAATATTCGGCCAGACGGCGCTGTAACGGCTGTTTAAGGCGGCCCAGTGCATTTCTTCAGGGGCGAGTTCTTCGTCCGACTTAATGGCTTCTATCGGGCATTCGGGCTCACAGACACCGCAGTCTATGCATTCGTCCGGGTTAATCACGAGCATATTCTCACCTTCGTAGAAGCAATCTACAGGGCATACCTCGACACAGTCCGTGTAGCGGCATTTGATGCAATTTCCAGTAATCACGAATGGCATGGGGCGTTCCCTTTATCTGGTCCTATCTTCTGGAGAGTTACCCTCAATTTTGCGAGTTGGCAACAGGGGGATGGTGTGGTTGGCCCTTCATCCGGGCAAATTGATGCCAGATAAGAGACGCAAGATGAATTTCAGGTTAGATTACCTGCAAAATGCACAAGATAACACCCATAGCTCTCAGGCTAAATGTATGCGCCCTGCTGACAGCAGCTGTTTTGGTGTTGCCACAAAGCGGGGCTGCACAGGCCGAGCTATTCCCTTCCACTGAGGTGACGGCCCGCCCTGATGTTGCCGGTTGGTTGAGATATTTTACGTGGCCAACCCTGAAGACTTCTTCCAAAACCGAACAGCTTGATATAGCAAGCCTTGCGGCGATTGAGCCTGCTTCCGGTGCGGCAGCACCCAAGGAGGACCATGCTGATAAAGATGCTGGACATGGTGCTTCTGACGATGGACATGGCACCCCCGCTGCAACTGGAAAAAGTGAAGGACAGAAAAGCTTTACCGGAAAGGTCGTTGGAGCTCCGCCGCCCCTTCCTGTAGTGACGATTGGTGGACAGGCGATTATCAGTAAGGCGCAAAGCCTTGCTAATGATGTCTCTGATACGACACCAAAAGACCTTAAGACCCCGGCCATGCAGGATTACCTGTCCAGGCGCTTCCAGATTACGGCTTATGCGCACAGCCCGCGAAAAGGGCCTGTGAATTCCCGCATTCAAGTTATCCAATTCGTTGATTTTTCCTGTGGGCAGTGCATGCCGGAGCTTGCGAAGATTGATAATGTGCTGCGAAGCTCATCTGAAACGGTGCTTTTGACCTATGTTCATGCCCCTACTGCGCATTTCCAAGATACCAATATGCCTGCGTTTTATGGCAAGGTAGCGTCTCGTGCTGGGGTTTTCTGGCAGTACCGTGATAATCTGATTCAGCGTAACCCGACTGATTCTCAGGCTATTTTCAATGAACTACTGAACAGTGGTGTTTCAGTTCGTGATGCACGTGGTCTCATGCTAAATGAAGCCAGGCGCTTTTACCGAGAGCTTGATGCAGATGCGTTGTTAGCCCGTGCTTTTGGTGTGAGCCAGCCGCCGGTATTATTTGTGAACGGCATT
>JAIXZU010000120.1 GCA_027489415.1 Alphaproteobacteria bacterium | reverse complement strand
GGAAAGGGTGGGACCCCTTTCCTTTAGATCCTATCCCCCTTTGCACTATGCGCTTGCGCGACGGATGTACTCGCTTCGCGGACGTCCTCATATTGCAAAAAGGAAGCGCTGGGGCGCTGGGAGTTGAGGGCTGCGGGGCGGAAGGGGGTAAATGTTGCATGAAAGCTGAGGCGTGGGTGAAATTGGCGGGGACTACTATCTTTTTGGGTGTTTAGGGATAGATTGGGGGAATGTTAGATGCTCCTTCCTATTTACTGAGTTCCAGCTGGTTGTGGTTGGTGCTGGCGCTGGCCAGCAGTTTGCTTTCCGCCCAGAATGTTGAAGTGAACCGCCGCGCCAAGCAGGAGGGGTTCCGGCTGAATTTCTGGCGGATGGCGATGGCGGCGGCGTTCTGGTTCCCGCTTTCCATGCTGGAAGTGTGGCCCGATGATATGATGTTTTATGGCGCGGCGATGTTTGGGGGCGTGGCGATGATCATCGGCTTCACGATTCAGAACGAGCTGGCCAACAAGCACAACGGCCGTGTGGCTATCCTGCACATGCCGCTGAAAGCCGTGGTGGTGTTTGCGGCGTGGGTGGCGATTGACCCCGTGGCGCGGGCGCATGTGTTTGACAAGCCGCTGGTGACGCTGGGTGTGGTGGCGTGCCTTGCGCTGATGGTTGGGGCGCTGGCGGAATTCCGGAAAAACGACGTGAGCTGGAGCAGTTTCCGTGCCGTGCTGCCGGTGGTGGCGGTGTACGCGATGGGGGATATTCTGGCGCGGCTGGCGATCCAGCCCGAGATGTTGCAAGACCGGCTGGTGGTGTTCCTGTTCGTGGTGGCGACGACCAGTGCGGTGGTGAGCCTGCTGGTATGGCCGTGGCGGCCCAAGCCCGAGCTGCCGCTGTTTAATAAAAAACTGTTGCAGGCGAGTTTCCGTGCCGCTATGGGCGGAACCGCCAACCAGGTGTGTTTCTTCATGGCGCTGGTGCTGGGGCCCAGCCCCGCATACGTGAGTATGGTGCTGCTGCTGACGCCGGTGTGGTTGCTGGTGTACCACCGCTGGGCCGGGATTAAGGATGATGCCAACCCGATTGCCGGTACCGTGGTGGTGCTGGCGGCTATCGGTTTGATGATATTGGTCGCTTAGGAGAGAGATGATTATGGAACATGTATGGCCGCTACTGGCACTGGGATTCAGTTTTTGCGGGGCCTTGATTGTGGGGTTCAACCACTGGGCCAACCTCGACGGCGGGCGGTTGGTGGTGCTGCGTACGGCGGGGGTGATACCGCTGGCGCTGGCTGCGGCCATCCTTTTGCCGTGGCCGAGTGCGCTGAGTTTTTACGGGGTGGCGGCGTGCATGGGGGTGCTGATCGCGTTCTCGGACGTTCTTTTGTTTAATGCGGCGTCCAAGCATGGCGGGCGGTTGGCGTCCTTGTACATTCCCATCAAGATGCTGATGGGGTTTGTGATTTGGGCGTTGCTGGACCCGAGCAGCCTGCAGGGCTTGCTGGTTGAGCCATGGCGCGGTGTGCTGGTGATGACCGGATTTGTGCTGTGCACGGGGGCGTTGTTCGGGATGCGGCGGCAGGATGCGAGCTGGGTGGCGATTGTAGCGGTGATACCGGTGGCGGCGCTGCTGGCGATTGGTGATGTGGTGGCGAAGATGAGCCTGAACAGCACCGCCGTGACCATTCCCGAAGTGATTGGCAGTGCGGCGGCGTTCCTGACCGTGACGACCACGGTGGGGAGTGTGACGAGTTTGGTGATGAGCAAGTCCTGGCGCGGGTTTGCGCGGCCGAGCCGGCGCGAGATGATCCTCAGTGCCGGATTCGGGGCGTTGCTGGTGGCGAGTTTGAGCTTGTTCCTTGTGACGCTGGCGCTGGCGCCCAACCCCGGGTATGTGGGGGCGATTACGATGCTTTCGACGTTATGGCTGGCGATTCATGGCTATTATTATCATGGTGAGCGGACGAGTATCTGGGGTGGGTTGGCGCTGTTAGCCGGAGCAGTGTTGGTGGCTGTGGGGGCGGCTTAATATTCCTTCGGGAAGGGCACGGGCTAAAACGGCCCCCGGATAAGTTTTGGCGGGTCTTAAATACTCTTTATGTATTAGGCGCCCCGCCAAAACGTTATCCGGATGACCGTTTATAGCCACGTGCGCGGGGGCTTATGCCTGCGGCATTGATGCTCCCGTATCGGGGTTGGCGCTTTTGGGGTTATGGCCTTGCGGCCATGCGCCGCGCCAAGTAGAGCGCTGCGCGCGGGATAATGATTCGATGGTTAGTCGTATTCCGGGGCGGTGATGGTGAGGCGGTGGACCGAGAGGCTGGCGTAGGAGGCGAGCCAGCGTTTGACCGGATTGTTCAATTTGGGGCTGGTGCCGAGGAGGGTGAAGCCGTGGCGCGCGAGTTCCTCGGCGAGTTCCGGCTGGGTGAAGCGGCGTTTCGGGTGGGGAAAAAGGTGGCGGATAATGGGTAAGTTAAGGAAGGGGGAGTAGAATTCGAAGGCATAGATAAGGCCGCCCTGACGCAGCAGGCGGGCGCATTCGGCGACGGCTTCGCGCCAGTTCGGGACGTGGTGGAGGCAGCCGATGGAGAGGAGGACGTCATACGTATGGGCGGGGAGGGGGACGGACTCGGCGCTGGCGGGAATGACATTGTAGGGGATGGGCAGGTTGGAGAGGCGGCGGCGGGCGCGGTTGACTTGGGCGGGGTCGAGGTCCACGCCCGTCACGCTGGCGGGGTTGTGATTCAGGGCGATATGGTGCAGCCCGCCGCCGTTGCCGCAGCCGATTTCCAGCACATGGGCACCAGAGGGAATGGGGGCGATGCGGCGCAGCAGCCAGAGTTCCAGCGGGCGCTGGACGTAGTGGCGGACGGGGCTGTTGACGTAGAGGCGCTCCCAAAAACCGAGTTTCATGCGCGAGTGGACTCTCATTCGTTGGTTGTGTGCGGGCTCAGGTGGATCGTCGCTGGCCATGGCGGTTGGTTTCGGATAGGATACGCCCGCGCTTGGCGTGTGTCCATGGGGGTTTGAATGATTAAGCTTTGGAAAATTTCAGATTTAAGGCCGGTGGTGGCCCGTTTTGGTGCAATTATAATGATGTTAGGAGTGAGCGGTATGGCAGATGTGCAGGCGGATGTACGGGATGTGAGTGAGACAGCTGCGGCTTTCCGGACCGCCGAGATTGAGGAGGTTGTGACCCCTAAGGGATTGACTGCGTGGCTGATTCGGGCGCCGAACCTGCCGATGGTGAGTGTGGAGATTAATTTCCGTGCCGGTGCGATGCTGGAAACCGAGGACAAGCGCGGGCTGGCCCACCTGACCGCCGCGTTGATGGATGAAGGGGCCGGCCCCTATGACGCTCGGCAGTTCCGTGAAGAGCTGGACGCGATTGGTGCACGGTTTGGTGCCAGCACCGATACGCAGGATTTGAGCATCAACCTGACTACCCTGACCGAGCACAAGGAGCGCGCCTTTGAACTGATGGGCCTTGCGATTACCAAGCCGCGTTTTGATGCCGATGCGGTGGCGCGGATGCGCGACGCGATGATGGCGGACATCCGGCAGGGGGACGAAGAGCCGAGCAGTGTGGCGTGGCGTTTGTTCCGGCCCGCGATTTACGGCAGCCATGCCTATGCCAACAGTGGTGAGGGTACGCTTGAGACGGTGAGTGCCTTGACGCCGGATGACGCCCGCCAGTGGCATATGCGCTTTACGAAAGCGAACATGATGATTGCGGTGGTGGGAGACATTAGCCCCGACGCGCTGGCCGAGTTGCTGGACCGCACCCTTGGTGACGTGCCTGCTGGCACCGAGCGCGCGGTGATGCGGGATGTGCCTGCGGTGGTGCCGCCGACGATTATCCGTAAACAGATGGACGTACCGCAAGGCACCGTGCTGCTGGGACAGCTGGGCCTGCCGCGCACCGACCCCGATTTTTACGCCATGCTGGTGATGAATGAGATTCTGGGTGGTGGGGTGCTGACCAGCCGCCTTGGAGCCGACGTACGCGAAAAGCACGGGCTGGCCTACGGCGTGAACAGCGTGAACGCGCCGCTGCCCCATGCCGGGATGTTTTATGTAAGCCTTGCGACGGGGAATGACACGGTGGCCAAGGCCTTGGGCCTTGTGCGCAAGCACCTGAACCTGATACGGGACGAGCCGGTGACCAAGGAGGAATTTGAGGATGCCAAGGCTTATCTGGTGGGGAGTTTCCCGCTGCGGTTGGACAGCAACGCCAAGCTTTTAAACATGATGGCGATGATGCAGAGCGAAAACCTGCCGCGTACCTACCTGAACGACTGGCCGCGCAAGATTGCCGCGGTGACGCGTGAGGACATTCAACGGGTGGCGAAGAAGCTCATCCGGCCCGGAGACATGACACTGGTTGTTGTCGGTAATGGTAAAGCACTCGACGCAGAATAATATGCCCGACCTCTTTTCCCGCGGGGGAGAGGAGAGCGGAGCGCCAGCCGTTGCCGAGGCGGTGCCGTTGAGTGTTTCCCAACTGGCGGCTGCCGTGAAAGCCCGTTTGGAGGGCGGGTTTGGCCGTGTGGCGGTCCAGGGGGAAGTGAGCGGTGGTAAGCTGCATTCCTCCGGACATTTCTATTTTGATATTAAGGATGAAGGTGCCGTGATTAACGGCGTGGCGTGGCGCAGCACCGTGGCGCGCTGGGCGAATATTCCCACCAACGGCACGCTGGTGGTGGCGAAAGGCAAGCTGACCACTTACGCCCAACGCAGCAGTTACCAGCTGATGGTGGACAGCCTTGAGCCCGCCGGACTGGGCGCGCTGATGCAACAGTTGGAAGCCTTGAAACAGAAGCTGGCGGCGGAGGGGTTGTTCGATGCCAGTTAAAAGCGGGCGTTGCCTTACCTGCCGCGAAAAATCGGGATTGTGACCAGCCCGACCGGCGCGGTGATTCAGGACATGTTGCACCGGATTGCCGACCGCTGCCCGCGCGACGTGATGCTGTGGCCGGTGGCAGTGCAGGGGCCTGCGGCGGCTGGACAGATTGCGGCGGCGATTGAGGGGTTTAATGCCCTGCCTGACGCGCAGCGCCCCGATGTGCTGATTGTGGCGCGGGGCGGGGGCAGTTTTGAGGACCTGATGCCGTTCAATGCCGAGATTGTGGTGCGGGCGGTGGCGGGCAGTGCCATACCGGTGGTGAGCGGGGTGGGGCATGAGCCTGACATGACCCTGTGTGATTTTGCGGCGGACGTGCGCGCGCCAACCCCTAGTGCAGCGGCGGAAATGGTGGTGCCGGTACGCGATGACCTGATTTACGGGTTGACCCTAACCCAGCGGCGGTTGCGGCAGGCGGTGACGACCCAGATTGACGGCCAGCGGCGCAAGCTGGAGTATCTGCAGCGGTTACTACCTGACCCGAGACGGCAGGTGATGCAGGCGGGACAGCGTTTGGCGGAGCTGGAAGAACGCGTGAAGCGGCTGATGCCGCAGCGGCTGCAGGCCCTGCGCGACAAGCTTGAGACGATGAGCCGCGTGCTGGTGGCGAATTCCCCCGACGCGGCCCTGGCGAAAGGTTACGTTTACCTGACCCGGGACGGGGTGCCGGTGCGTAGTGCTGAGGCGGAAGCTGGGGCGATTGACGTGCATTTCAAGGATGGAACAAGAAAGGGTGAGCTGCGATGAGAAAGATGGTTTTAAGCGTGTTTGGTGGGCTGCTGATGGTGAGCCAGCTGTGGGCGGCGGTGCCGGAGATTACCGTGGTGCGCAGCAAGCTGGTACAAGGTGGTTTTTATGTGGCGAAGGTGCCTGCGGGGAGTGAGGCGACGCTGGATGGGGCACCGGTATGGGTTGGCCCAAAAGGTGAACTGGTGCTGGGCTTTGACCGTAACCAGAAGCCCCGTGCGGAATTGAAAGTGTGTGCTGACAGTGGGGCGTGTGCGACCAAGACCCTGACCATTGCCGCGCGGACGTTCAAAACCCAGAACGTGAAAGGCATACCGCCCAAAACCGTTGACCCAAGCCCCGAGGAAACAAAGCGTACCGAAGAGGATGCCAAGGCCACCAAGGCGGCACGCGCCAAGGCGGTGGAAGCGGCTAGCTGGCGCGTGGGGTTTATGGAGGGATTCAAGTTGCCGGTAGAAGGCCCGACCAGCGGTGTGTACGGCAGCCGCCGCACCTACAACGGCCAAGAGCGCAGCTGGCACAAAGGCCATGACCTTGCGGCCAAGACTGGAACGCCCGTATATGCCCCGGCGGATGGGATTGTGCGGCTGGCGAGGGATACGTTTATGAGCGGCAACCTGATTATGCTGGACCATGGTGGCGCCGTGACCACGGTGTATGCGCACCTGGACAGCATGGACGTGAAGGTGGGAGACAAGGTGACGGCGGGCCAGCTGATTGGCAAGGTGGGGACCACGGGGCGGAGCAGCGGGCCGCACCTCCACTGGGGCGCCTACTGGCAAAATGTTGCGATTGACCCTATCTTGTGGGTGACTCAATAACCGAACGAGGTTTTACCCGATGCTGCGCTGGCTGATGAACATAACCGTAATGCTGCTGGTAGCGGCACTGGCGGCCAACTATTACCATGACGGTGGCAATGGCTATGGGTTTGAGATTCACCCGTACGTGTATTACGGCGTGGGCGCAATGGTGGCGTTCATGCCGGTATTCTGGGCGATTGCCCATGTGTGTGGCGGATTGCTGCTAGGGATTGCCAGTGGCGGGGTGATGGACGGTTTGCGGCTGGGAGTTTTGTTGGGACTTGGGATGGCGCTTTCCAAGTTGTGGCCCGCGGCGTTCGGCGTGGCGATTGGGGCTTATGTGGGTGATGCGCCGATGAGTTATTGGATTCTGGCGGCGGTGGCGGGTGTGCTGTTGTTTGCGCTGGATAAAGTTCTTCAGTACTTCTGGCATGCGACGGCTGATGTGTAGCCTGATTGGGGGCACGGGCTGAAACGGCCACCGGATAAGTTTTGGCGGGTCTGAAATACTTCTTATGTATTCGGCGACCCGCCAAAACATTACCCGGATGACCGTTTCAGCCACGTGCGCGGGGGCTTATGCCTGCGGCATTGATGCTCCCGCATCGGGGTTGGCGCTTTGGGAGCAATGGCCTTGCGGCCATGCGCCGCGCCAAGTGGAACGCTGCGCGTGATGGTATTGTTATGTTTTAGGCGGATAAGAGGCGGGTGTTGAGCTCGGTGAGGAGGTCCGTTCTGGCCGGGCCGCCGAGGGTGAGTTCCACCACGTGGGCGAAGCCGGGGGGGAGTTTGACGGCGTCCTTCGTGGTGGTGGCGAGGACGGCTTTGGCTTCGGTTGCGCGGTTTTTCAGGTAGGTGAGATTGGTCGCGGTGTAGGTATGATGGTCCGGGAACGCAATGGCGGCGGCGAGCTGGATTTTGTTGCTGGCGAGGGTTTGCATGAATTTTTCGGGGTGGGCGAGGCCCGCGAACGCGACAACCGGCTGGCCGCGCAGGGGGGCGAGGCTGGCTTCGGTGGGTTGGGTGGTGAGGCGGTAGGTGGGGAGGCCGTAGTAGGGGAGACGGTCCAGCGGGCTGGCGGGCGCGGGTTCGTTCAGGACAATACCGAAATGGGCGCGGCTGCGGTTGGATAATGTTTCGCGCAGCGGACCGGCCGGGAGTGGCAGGCCGTTACCCCAGACCGAGCCGCCGGTGTGGAGCATGGCGCCGTTGAGGACGAGGATATCGGCGTCGCGGGCGACGTCGCGTCGTTGGAAGCCGTCGTCGAGGATGATCAGGGTCGTGCCTGCCTGTTCGGCGCGGCGGACCACGGCGGGGCGGTTGTGGCCGACCCAGACCGCGACGGACTGGTTGCTGAAATGGGTTGCGAGGGCGAGGGGTTCGTCCCCCACTTCTTCCGCCGTGTGCAGGCGGGGATTGACCTGGAACGGGGTCGCGGACTGACCGCCATAGCCACGGCTGACGATGGCGACCTGATGGCCACGGGCGGCATAATAGCTGGCCAGCCACTGGACGACCGGTGTTTTCCCTGCGCCGCCAATCACCAGATTACCGACACTGATGACGGGGACACCAGCGTAATACGGGCGATAGGCGCGTAGGCGGCCGTTGAGCGCTGCGATACCGGCATAAGCCATTGCCAAGGGCCACAGCGCATAGGCGGTGAGCGTGGGGCGTGGCTGATACCAGAATTTGGGCGCGAGCATGGCCCAGTGTTGAGTGTTTTGGTGTTTGGTGTCCAGTGCTTTTGACGCGCCTAAGGTTGAACAGCAGGCCCCATGCGGCAGCTTTGCTGCGGTTTCACCACACCGTGATTTGCTAAGCTACCGAAAGGTATGACGGTGTTAGGTGGTGGGGATGAGGGCGAGGATTTTGGCGGCGGCAGTGTCCGACGGGCCGGTGAAGGTGGGCATGGTGCTGGTGATATGGGCCTGAGAGGCGGCGAGTTCCTCCGGCGTGGTGAAGAGGCGCTGCAGCGTGCGGGTGAGGGTTTGGGTATCCGGTGCGATGGTGAGGAGGCCGGACGAGGTGAGGGTGGGGATCATGTCCTGAAAATTATACATGTGCGGGCCGGTGAAGGTGGGAATGCCGAGTTTGAGAGATTCCAATGGATTATGGCCGCCGTGGCGCACGAGGCTGCCGCCGATGATGGCGACGGTGGCGAGGCGGTACCAGAGGCCGAGTTCGCCGAGAGAGTCCGCGATAAAGATATCCGTGTGGCGGTTGCCGCCGAGGACGGGCATTTCGCCGAGGCCGCGACGTTTGACGGCTTTGGTGTGACGGGCGACCTCGTTGGCTGCCTGCGTGCCGCGGTGGGGGTGGCGGGGCACGATGATGGTGAGCAAGCCGGGCACTGATGGTTTGAGCGAAGCGTGGATTTCGGCCAGCATGCCTTCTTCCCCCGGGTGGGTGCTGCCTGCGACCAGAACGGGACGGCCTTGGAGGGCTTGCTGGAATTTTTCGAGTTGGGCGGGGTCCACCGGCAGTTGGTCGGCATCGAATTTCAAGTTGCCGCTGACGACGACGTTTTTGGCGCCGAGGGCACTGATGCGGTCGGCGTCCGTCTGGCGTTGGGCGAGGACCAGACCGAAGCGGCTGATGAGCGGGCGGAAGAACCAAGCCCAGCGCTGGTAGCGTGGCCATGAGCGGTCGGAGATCCGGCCATTCAAGAGTACGGGGACGGGGGCTTTGGAGAGGAGCTCCGGCCAGAAGTCGGATTCCGTAAACACGCTGATGGAGGGTTGCCAGTGTTTGATGAAGCTGGTGGTGGCGCCCATGGTGTCCAGTGGTGCGTACTGGACGATGGTGGTGCCGGTGCCGGGGAGGTTGCCGGAGATTTTGTCGAGCATCTTGCGGCCGTTGGTGGTGCCGGTGGTGAGGAGCAGGTTGAGGTCCGGGCGGGATTTACGCAGGGCGCGCAGCACCGGCTGCGTGCTGATGACTTCACCGACGCTGGCGCCGTGAACCCAAAGCAGCGGGCCTTGTGGGCGGGCTGCTGAGGCGATACCGCGGCGCTCGGGGAAGTTGTCGCGGTCCTCGCGGCCACGGAAGGCGCGCCAGGCGACAATCAGGAAGATGACGGGAAAGAGAAGAGCCTTGAGGAGACGGTAGATCCAGAGATGCATGATGGGGGTAACCTAGAGTTTTGGTGTGCGGGTTGCAAGCGGCGTCGTGCCACATGCCTGCGGGTTGAGCGTATGCAATGCGGTTTGCAGGGCCTCGGGGGTGAGGGTTTCCAGAGGCGCGCCGTAAGCGAGATAGAAGGTGGTGAAGGGATAGGGCAGACGGAAGGAATCCCAGCTGCCAAACGTATGCCCGCGCGAGGGCCAGCCTGCACAGGGAATGACGGGGTGGCCGGTGAGGCGGGCGATTTCGGTAACGCCTTGTTTGGCGACGCCTGCGGGGCCGCGCGGACCGTCCGGCGTGATAAACAGGCTGTGGCCATTGCGGGCGGCCACGACAAGACCACGGGCGCCGCTGACCGCGCCCTTGCTGGAGGAGCCAACAACGGCGCCTATTTTGAAGTAGCGGGCGAGGGCTCGGGTGAAGGTGCCGTCCCGACTGGCGGACATGAGGCCGAGCAGGGGGGCGGGATTGCGGCGGGCGAGTAATGGCACAGCGCAGATGTGCTGATGCCAGAGGGCAAAAATGACCGGACCTTTGCTGACTTCCGTTGGCACAGGCGTGACAAGGCGAATACGGCAGGTAGCAAAGACCAGATGCCCGTAGGCTGCCACCAAGCCCGCCATGCAGGCGTTGACGCGGGGATGACGCAGGAGGCGCTTCATGGACCTAGGCTTTAGCCTGCGTAGTGCGCGGCGGCAAGTGTTTTAGTGCATGGTGGCTTTGCTGCCGCAGCAGGAGCCTTCTTCCGGCGCCCGTGAGACATGCAGCGCGGCACAGATGGCAAGACCCGCGAGGCCGCCTTGGAGCAAACCGGCGATGGCCCAGACAGTGGGAATATACGGGCTGGCCAGAGGCAGAATGGTGTAGGCCGCGAGGGCGCCAATGGCCATGGGGGAGGCTGCCAGCAAGCCGCTGGTAAAGCTGCCAAACCAGCGATGGGCGTAGCCGAGGCCGAGAATAATGGCGGCATAAGCCATGGCGGTGAGAGCCTGGCTGAGGAAAATGAGGCTATTGCGGATTTCGCCTTCGGCGCGCCAGATGGCGGAGGTTTCGGCGTAGTCCTGCATCAGGAAGCGTGCGTGGAGAATCCAGTCCGTGGCGAAAATGATGAAGAACGCGACGACGCTGGCGGCCCAGAAATTACGGGTGAAGACCAGTTTGGCCACCGGACAGCAGGAGGTGAGGCAGCAGAGGCCGGAGGATTGGGGGGCGTGGGAGTGGCCGCAGCAGGTGCTGTGGTCGTGGTCATGGGTGTGGGTTTCGGCGGGCCAGACGGTCATCGTGGACTTGGCGGCTGGTTTGGCCGCGGTTTTCACCACTGGTTTTTGCGCGGCTTTAGCTGCTGGTTTGAGAGCCGTTTTGGCTTGAGGCTTGGCTTTGGGGGCCGGTTTCTTGGTGGGCGCCATGGTGGGACCTTTCCTGTTGAATGACATCAGTTTACGCCATGGTGGCGGGATGGGAAGGATGGCGGCGGTGTTGGGCGGGTGGGGTGTGACTAAAAAACCGCCGCAGCTTTAGGGCTGCGGCGGGGAGGGGTTAGATGGCGGCGGTGCCGACGGGGTTGACCGGACGAAGGGCGATCATTGCCAGCAGGCTGGCGATGAGGATCGACATCACGATGATGAACGGCACGCTGGCGACCGGCGTGTTGGCCATGTTCATGAGACCGCCGGCACCGAGGAAGATGTTGGTGGTGAGCTCGAAGACCTTGGCGTGCTTGCGGTCGTTCCGGCGCAGCATGATGACCATGCCGGCCAAGGAGAATGCGGCGATAACCAGTACCACACCAATCGTGACGAGGGCTGGAGGTGCCATGGTGTTGGCGAAGGCCAGGACACCGAGCATGGCGCCGAAGCTGAAGACCGGATTGGCGAGGCGTTCGTACGACAGGCCGAAGACGGGGCCGACGTTGCGCGCATAGATTGCTGCGAAGCAGAATACACCGAAAATGGCGGCGAAGAGGGCGAGAGGGATGTTCAGCATAGCTGTTACTCCTGATGGTGCCGGAGGGTGTGGGATACACCCTCCTCGTTAGCTTTT
>JAIXZU010000027.1 GCA_027489415.1 Alphaproteobacteria bacterium | reverse complement strand
TCTCGCGGTAGTTCACGGTCTGCCAGTAGCTGTAGACCTTGGCACAGGCGTAGGGGGAGCGGGGGTGGAAGGGGGTGGTTTCGGATTGGGGTTTTTCGACGACCTTGCCGTACATCTCGGAGCTGGAGGCTTGGTAGAAGCGGATTTTGGGGTTGGTGTCGCGGATGGCTTCGAGGAGGTGGATGGTGCCCATTGCGTCGGTGGCGATGGTGTAGACGGGCTGGTCGAAGGAGACTTTGACGTGGGACTGTGCACCGAGGTTGTAGACCTCGTGGGGTTGGACGCGCTGAAGGATTTCGCGGAGGCCGATGCCGTCGACGAGGTCGCCGTAGTGGAGGAAGAGCTTGGCGTTCTTTTCGTGGGGGTCGCGGTAGAGGTGTTCGATGCGGTCGGTGTTGAAGGAGCTGGAGCGGCGGATGACGCCGTGGACCTCGTAGCCCTTGGAGAGGAGGAGCTCGGCGAGGTAGGAGCCGTCCTGGCCGGTGATACCGGTGATGAGTGCTGTTTTCATAGAGTGATCAGTAATCAGTGATCAGTGATCAGTAAAGTATTTTGTGCGGGAGATGCCTGATTTTGGGGCGAGAAATGCCAATTAGATGAGGTTTTTCAGGTGGAAAAACCTGGTGCGGACAAGAAGACTCGAACTTCCACGATGTTACTCGCCAGCCCCTCAAGCTGGTGCGTCTACCAATTCCGCCATGTCCGCACGTATTGGCAGAACGGGATATACGTGATTGATTACGGAGATGCAAGACCCTTTGTGAGGGTTTTAGGATTAAAGGTTTTAGGATTTAAGGAACGTGCAGACTATTCATTGGCCGGGGCTGACGCCTTACGAAGATGGCGTGGTACGGATGGAAGCGATACTGGCTGACGTGCTGGCTGGTGGGCCGGAGCGGGTGATTTTTTGTGAACATGAGCCGGTTTTGACCGTGGGCACCAGTGGTGACGCTGCTGATATTGGGGCGGATGCCGGTGTGCCGGTGGTGGAAACGGGGCGCGGTGGCAAAGTGACTTACCATGGGCCGGGGCAGCGGGTGGTTTACCTTGTGGTGGACCTGAAGCGCTGGAATACTGACGTACGGGTTTATGTGAAGTGGTTGCAGGCGTGGCTGATTACCACCCTTGCCGAATTGGGTGTGACGGCGGCGGCCGGAGAGAAGGATGAGATTGGGGTTTGGATTGGTGACCGGAAGGTTGCGGCGATTGGGGTGCGGGTACGCAAAGGTATTGCTTACCATGGGATTGCGCTGAATGTGGCGAATGATTTGGCGGTTTATCAGCGGTTTATTCCCTGTGGAATTACGGATAAGGGCGTGACCAGTTTGGCGAAGGTGATGGGGACTGAGGTGAGCATGGTGGCGGTGGATGGGGTTTTGGAGCGGTTTTTGGGGGAGATGATGCCGAGTTTGACGTAAAAAAACGAGCCCGAGGGCTCGTTTCTTATCGATGAGGACCGCCGATTACATCGGCGGGCAGTCCGGGGCGCCGACGCGGCAGAGCAGCGTGCGGCCGTTGTTCGCATGCTGCTGGGTGCGGCGGGCGGGTTGGGTGCAGTCGAAGCGGGCGCCGGTCAGCAGCTCTTTGAAGATGCCGGTTCGAGCGCAGTTTGAGGCGTCCGCCTTTGCGGGCTGAGCCTGCGGGGTGAAGGACTGCTGGGCGAGGTTGATGAGCTCCTGTTTTCCAGCGTCGGCTTTTCTTGCCAGCGGTTTGGGGGCCGGGACCGGGCCGACTTCCGGGAGTTCGGGATAGGCTTCGGCGGCGACGGACAGCTTGCTGTCCATGGACGGGGCCAGAGACTGAACTTCGCTTGCGGTGACCGGCGAAAGAAGACCTGAGACCGGGGCGTCGGTGGCGACCGACGGGCCAGCGAGGGTGGCGCCTGCTTGCTGGGCCGTGGCCGGACCGAAGGAGGCGATGAGAACAAGGGCGGCAGTGATTGCAAGATTTTTCATGGCTTTGATCTCCTTAAAGCCTAGGGTAGGGACCTTTATTATTGGGTGGAGGGATGGGGATTTCAAGATGGAGGGACAAAATGAAGCCCCTTTTGAGGGGCTTGAGGCGGGGGTAGGCTATTTTGTGGCGATTTGGAGGGCGAAGGAGCCGGGGTATAGGATGACTTCGGGGCGTTCCTGAGCCTTGATGACTAAGATGCTGGACATGCCCAGCGCGATGAGGATGACGGGCATGGCGTGGAGCAGACGCGTGCCGTGACGGGTGAGGTGTTTCATGATCGGGTTCCCTAGGGTTTCGATACTTGAATGATGCGCCTGTGGTTGGCGTGAGCAAGGGGGGGCGTGGGTTTGCTGGGATGGGGTATGCTTTTGATATCACGAGATTGTAAGGTGGGTGGCTTTGGCAGTTCTGGCGGGTTTTATGCAACGGGTGGCGGGGTTTTGTGCGCTTTGGGGCTTGCCAGTTGCCGCTTATGGTGGCTTTTATAAGCCAAGAGCCGAAATAACAAGGTGGCCGTGTACTGATGAGTAATTTGATATCCCAAGCCGGACAGGCGTTAACCCCAGAGCTGGAAGCACTGGGTGAAAAGCACGGCCTTAATAAGGTTGAGACGCGCTTTCTTGGGCCGTTGCTGAAGTACTTTGAAGAGCCGCATATCCGGGAACTGGTGATTAACCGCCCCGGTGAAGTTGGTTACGAATTTGCCGACGGTAGTTGGAAATGGGTGGATGCCCCCGAACTTACGCTGGAACAGCTGGAAGACTGCGCGCGGATGTTGGCTAACCTCAACAACGACCTGTTTACCCCCCAGCACCCGATTTTAAGCTGCAAAATGCCCGGTGGGCACCGTGTGCAGATTGTGGCGGGCCACAATACCACCCGAAAATTCAGTATGACTGTGCGTATTCAGCACCTTAAGAACTTCACGCTGGACCATTTTTATCTGCAGCCGGGTGTGAAGGACAAGATTATTGATTGCATTATCAATAAGAAAACCCTGCTGATTTCCGGCGGTACCAGC
>JAIXZU010000150.1 GCA_027489415.1 Alphaproteobacteria bacterium | reverse complement strand
GTGACGGTGCTTTCGGGGTCTTGTCCGCTAAAGGAGCTGCTGAGAGTGTCGTGCCAGATGTAGCGGCCGTCCGAGGCGCGGAGCACGTAGACCTCCCCCGAAGAATAGGGCACGGCGATGGCGCCGTTGGCGACGGCGGGAGCGGGTGATGCGAGCAGGCCGAGGGTTTCGTCCATGCCGGAGTGCGTCCACATCAGGGCGCCGTCGAGGGCGTTCAGGGCGAAGAGGCGGTTGTCGTGGGAGGTCACGAAGACGCGTTCGCCTTCCACCGTGGGGGCGGCGCGAAGGGGGACGCCGAGGTCCGTTTTCCAAGCCTGTTTACCGGTTGAGGCGGTGAGGGCGAAGACCTGACCATCCCCCGTGGTGGCGAACAGCAGGTTGCCGAGGACGGCGAGGCCGCCGGTGAGCTTGGCTTCGGATTCCTTGATGAAGGGCAGTTCGACTTCCCAGAGTTTTTTGCCGGTGCGGGCGTCCAGCGCCGTGATTTCGCCTTCGGTGTTCACGGCAAACAGGCGGCCGGAGTGCACCACAGGCGGGTTGAGCAGGGCTGTGCCACGGCCTTTGGCGCCGCCGAGTTTATACGTCCATGCCCGGCTGACGTTTTCCGGCAGGGCGACGTGGCCCGGTGTGTGCGAGGCATTGGCGCCACGTTGGCCCCAGTTTTCCAGCGCCGCTGGGGCAGGAATGCTGAAGGGTTCTTTTGACGCTTCCGGATTGGCCATGAGCAGCGTGGGCTGGAGCGTGACGTCGATACGTTCCCCAGCCAGCGGGGGTTTGGCGTCGTCCTGCAAGAGTGAGCAGGAGGCCAGTGCGATGGCGGTGAGAAGAATGGTGGCGAGCGATGCGAAGGGTGTGCTGCGGGACATGCGAGATACCTCGGGATTTTTTATTGATGGAGGGAGTTTAGCGGAATGGGGGCGGTTGGCAATGAGAAACAGGGGCGATTTCCGCGTTGGCGCCTGTTGCATCAGCATACCAAAAAGGGGGCCGAAGCCCCCTGCCCTGTAAGACCCAGCTTAGATAGTGGTGCCGCCGAGGGCGCCGAGGCGCTGGAGGGCGCGTTGGCGCATGTCAGACGGCAAGCCCGGTTGCTGGAGGAGCTTCAGGGTGTAGCCCTTGGCGGAGGCAACGTCATTCGCTTGCTGGGCCAGCAGTGCGAGGAGTTCCAGCGCCGGTGTGTAGGCCGGGCTTGGGATGTTTTCCATATTGGTTTGCGCGAGGATTTCCAATTGAGCCTTGGCGGCGGCGGGATTGCTGCCGATGAGCGCGATGGCGGCGTTGAGGCGGGAGATATCCCGCAGCCATTGCGGGGCGGAGGTGTCGTTCACCAGTTGGTTGTAGGCCTTGGCTTTTTCTTCCGGCGTGTGCTGCATGGCGGCGAGCTGGTAGATGGCGAGGGCGCGCGTGCCGTTATCCGTGGTTTGCAGGAGTTCGGTGAGTTCGGCCTGTTTGCCGGCGGTGTCCTTCGAGGTGCTGAAGGCATACCACTGCGCGGCCATGGTGCGGGACTGGTGTTTCTCCCACGCGTTCCAGGCCTGTTGGCCTGCCACGGCCAGCACCAGCATGACCACGGCGGCAAGGATGAACCACTTGGTGTTGTGCCAGACGGCAAGGAGGCGTTCCTGCTGCATGGCTTCGTCGACTTCGCGGAGGAAGGCGGTGGTGGTGTCCGGTGCCGGAGTGACGTTCTTCAGGGCGGGAGTGGCCGGTTGGGCGGCCTTGGCTTTGGTGGGCTGTTTCATGGGTGGTGTTTTACTCTTTTAAGGAACGAGGGACAAGGAACGAAGAACCAGCACTGCGGTTGTGTTAGGCATTGTTCTGGTTGAGGTAGGCGATGAGGGCTTCCGTTGCCGTGCGGCCGCGCGGCGTGCGCTGGATGAAGCCGAGTTGGAGGAGGTAGGGTTCGACCATGTCCTCCAGAGTGTCCTCCGATTCCCCTGTACTTGCGGCTAGAGTGCCGAGGCCGACGGGGCCGCCGGAGAATTTTTTGACGAGGGCTTCTAAATAGCGGTGGTCGTTTTTGTCGAGGCCGATGCCGTCTACCCCTAAGCGGCTGAGGGCGTGGCGCGTGGTTTCGAGTGACAGGTTTTTTTCGGAGGCGACGATGGCGAAGTCCCGTACCCTTCTGAGCAGGCGGTTGGCGATGCGGGGCGTGCCGCGCGAGCGCAGCGCGAGTTCCTTCGCGGCGTCGTTCCCGATGGGGACGCCGAGGAGATTGGCGGCGCGGGTGATGATGTTTTGGAGGTCCTCCGCGCTGTAGAATTCGAGGCGGCCGTGGACGCCGAAGCGGTCTCTTAATGGATTACTGAGCATGCCTGCGCGGGTGGTGGCGCCGACCAGTGTGAAGGGAGCGAGGTCCACCCGCACGGTGCGGGCGGCGGGGCCTTCGCCGATCATGATGTCCAGCTTGAAGTCTTCCATGGCGGAATAGAGGACTTCTTCTACCGACGCGCTGAGGCGGTGGATTTCGTCGATGAAGAGGACGTCGTGCGGTTGTAAGCTTGTAAGGATTGCGGCGAGGTCCCCCCCCTTCGCGATGACCGGGCCGGAGGTGGTGCGCAGGCCGACGCCGAGTTCCTTCGATAAAATATGGGCGAGCGAGGTTTTGCCGAGGCCCGGAGGGCCGGCGAGGAGGACGTGGTCCAGGGCCCCTCCCCGTTGTTTGGCGGACTGGATGAAGACGGTGAGGTTTTCACGGAGCTCTGGTTGGCCGGTGAAGTCCGCCAGCGATTGCGGGCGGAGGGCGTGGTCCACCTGCTGCTCTTCGGGCAGTTGGGAGGGGGTGAGGATATCGGCGTCGATTTGGTCGGTCATGGTTTTTTATAGCAGAAAACCGGCAAAGCGTATGCCACGCCTGCCGGTTTTGTAACCAGAGGTTGCCTAGAATGTGAGCGACTCGCCGGGTTTGAGGGCTTTGGCGGTGGGGACGGAGCTTGTGAACTCCGTAGCGTCCTGTGCCAAGACCGGGAAGGTGGCGTAGTGGAGCGGGATAATGGTTTGGGCGCCCGAGAAGTACTTTTTGGCAGCGAAGGCGGCGGTTTTGGCGTCCATGGTGTAGGTGCCGCCGATGGGGAGCAGGACGACGCTCGGGTTGTAGAGTTCGGCGATGAGGGACATGTCCCCGAAAATGGCGGTGTCCCCCGCGTGGTAGATGGTTTGGCCGCCGATTTCGATGATGAGGCCTGCGGGGTTGCCTAAGTAGGTGCCGTCGTCCGCCGCGCTGGTGTGCCAGGCGGGGACGAGAGTGACGCTGACCCCCTGCCCCAGTTTAATGGTGCCGCCGAAGTTGGCTTCCATGGCGTCCTTGACTCCCTGTTTGCGGAGCCATGCGGCGAGTTCGACTATGGCGACGACGGGGATGTTATTGTGGGCTGCGATAGCGGGAGTGTCCCCGACGTGGTCCCCGTGCCCGTGGGTGAGGAGGATGTGCGTGATGCCCTGGGCGGCTTCCTGCCATGTGCAGGGGGCGATGGGGTTGTGGGTGAGGAAGGGGTCGATAAGAAGACCGTAGCCGTTGTGGGTGAGCTTGATGCAGCTGTGGGAAAGGTAGGTGAGTTGCATGGTAATTCTCGTTATTAGGTTTTCGTTATACGTAATTCGTGAGTTAATAAGCTATGAAATCGCTTTTGGTTGCGCTGATGGTACACCTTATGAACGGGACGGGGAACGGTGGGGTTTTAGATGTGCCCATTTATATGGTTCCGGTGAGTGCAACGGTGATTGCGGCGAATGGTGACGTGCTTCCGCTGGAGCCGAAGGCGGTGTTCGGGCCGGAAGACCGCCTGATGTGGCGGCAGGTGGTGAAGGCGGGTGGTGGTGTGCCGGTGGTGGGTGAGTTGTGTTACCGCAGTGCTTATGGGGCGCTGAAGCGTGATGTGGCGGCGCTGAAAGTTGCTGAGCGTGAGGACGTGCTGATGACGGTGGGCGGGCACCATGCGCTGGCGCGGATGGCGGTGCAGATGTGCATGAATTCGATACGTAAGCTGGAGATTCTACCGGTGAAGCACCCTGAGCTTGTGGCGGCTGAGCGGAGTTTGCGCGTGGCGGCTTATGGGGATGATGTGGCGTTTTTGAAGGGGTGTGTGGGGGAGGTTTGCAGGCGGGAGGGGGTAGCGCGGTTTGCTAGGGAGACGATTCAGTGATCAGTGATCAGTGATCAGTGATCAGTGATCAGTTTTGGCTTAATTATTTTGGCTGTTCAATAGCTTTGATACCAATATTCCTATGATTTATTTGAATTTATGGGAAGTGCCCCAGCATGGGTAGGGGTTGCGCCGGCACGGTACTTTCCACGAAAAATGAGATTTTTCGTGAGAGC
>JAIXZU010000165.1 GCA_027489415.1 Alphaproteobacteria bacterium | reverse complement strand
GGCCGCACGCCCATCACCACGTTGGTGATGTCCGACGACAAACTCCCCCAAATCGCCCAACGCCTGAATGCGGTCATCGCCTCCGGCCAGCAAGCCTACTGGGTCTGCCCGCTGGTGGAGGAAAATGAAAATCTGGACCTCGCCGCCGCTACGCAACGCGCCGCATGGCTCCAAAAAACCTACGGCGATAAAGTCGCCCTCCTTCACGGCAAAATGAAGCCCAAGGAAAAAGACGAAGTTATGGCCGCCTTCAAGGCGGGGGCGTACAGCGTCCTCGTCAGTACCACGGTGATAGAAGTCGGCGTGGACGTCCCCAACGCCACGGTCATGGTGATAGAACACGCCGAACGCTTCGGCCTCTCCCAGCTTCACCAGCTGCGCGGGCGCGTTGGTCGGGGCAAACTCGCCTCGCACTGCCTCCTTCTTTATAGCGGCGGCCTCACGCCCTTCGCCCAACAACGCCTCCAAGCACTGAAGGACTCCGAAGACGGTTTCTACTTAGCCGAAAAAGACCTCGAACTCCGCGGCCCCGGCGAAATCCTCGGCGCCCGCCAATCAGGCGAAATGAAAACGCGGCTGGCGGACCTCCACCACCACAAACACCTTATGCCCTTGGCACACGAACTCGCCGCCGGCGCCCTCACCCGCCCGCTCAACGCCGCCCAGCGCAACGCTTTGGCCCTGCTCCTCACCGTCTTCAACAAACAAACCGCCGCGGAATGGCTCCGCGGCGGTTAATCAACCAACCTCACACCTGGTCAAACTGCCTCAAGCCTCTCCCAGCGCAGCGAATGAATCGATGCGTTCCGATTAATTACACCGGTACGCTGTCGAAGAATACGTCGTACACGTCCGCTCAGAGCCCCCCGTCGTACCGCATGTCCGAGATTCCGATTGGAACGTAGCGCAATAGGCATTTTTAGTTGGGCAAATCACGCCAAGGGGTCGGCCAGAACATTCTGGGTAACCCATTCCGGCCAATCGTTGTTTGTAGCGTCCCAACTGTCCATAATCACTCCCAGCGGCAGCAGGCCCCGGTCCAACCTCAACCCAACGAGTCCCCCCCGCGACTTCCACACAACTATTCGTAGAGGCTTGATAAACTTTCTGCTGGTTTCCACAGGCAATGATACTGGCTATTTCACCCGGAATCACACAACTGTTGCTAGCGGAATTGTAAATCCGTCCCTGGTTTCCACAATTCACAATACTATTTACATATTGGGCACTTAAACACCCGTTGGCATCAGCACCCGTGGCACCGGGCGCATAAACCTTTCCAAGGCGCCCACACACAACGGCTTGGTCAACGCGACTATTCACAGCATCGGCTTTAACGGAAACCCCGTTAATCTGGGTTGAAAGCGCACTCCAGGTCATCTGGGTATCCACAGCCCCGCCAGCGGCACGCTCTTGGGCATGGGGAATAAAGGGAGCAAACATCATGAAGGCAATCGCCCAGCAAAATATGGTTTTCATAACTATTTATACCCCCGCCCACAAATACCTCCTAATACTCTCAATTATATGGAATAACCCCATGTGACACTTAAATCGCAATAATCTGCACACATGGCTTGCCGCCAAAGCCAAAGCCAGCTAAAAGGCCGCTGCAATCTCTCTTATCTCTCTTTTTCTTAGGGGCACTAAGTATATGACGCCTGAACTGGATCTCTCCAAAACCTTCCTCAGCAACTTCAAGGGCAAAACAGTCCTGCTGACTCTCGACATCAGCGAGGCTCTCAACGCCGAAATCGTCAACAAGCGCCTCTTGTCACTGGCAGCCCTCACGGAATGCATGGACATGATGCGCAAGTACACGGATATCGCCCTCCCCGCGCCCCACATCGCGCCGTACTACGGGATTACGTTCCGGGGCATCCCCGGCCAGTACATCCTGCTGGACGTCAACGGCGGCGTCCACGAAATCGAACAGAGGAAGTTCACGGAGAGCTGGAGCTTCTATCACTCCAAGCAACACGGCTGGGTCAACCGCGAATACTGCCTCCGCGTCCTTGCCAAGGCTCGCGCCGAAGCCCTCGCCGCCTAACCTGCCACCGAAATCAAAAGAAGCCCCGACCTCCCAAAGGTCGGGGCTTTTCCTATCTTCGCCCCCCCCAAAAAATGCCAACAATCCGTTGCGCAGCAACGTCTGTCAGAACACCGCCAGCAGGCGGCCAAAAAAAGGGGCCGTTTTGGCCCCTGCCCTACAACCTGCACAATTTAGAAAGGAATCTCATCATCAAATGGGGCATCTTCGCTAATCTTCTTCGGCTGAGCCATCGGCTTGCTGAAGCTGCTGCCACCACTGCTCTCACGCGGGCTTTGGTCGTAGTTACCGCCACCTTCACCGTCACGCTTGCTGTCCAGCATGGTGAAGTTGTCTACCAGAATTTCGGTGGTGTAACGCTCTTGGTTTTCCTTATCGGTCCACTTGCGGGTCTGCAGGCGGCCTTCGGCAAAAATCTTGGAACCCTTTTTCAGGTACTTCTCGGCAATTTCAGCGGTCTGGTTGAACATGATCAAACGGTGCCACTCGGTGTTGTCCTCGCGCTGGCCGCTTTGCTTGTTCATACGGTTTTCGCTGGTCGCCAGCGTCAGGTTGGCCACCTTGCCGCCGGTCTGGGTCGCCCGAATTTCAGGGTCTTTACCCAGATTCCCTACCAAAATCACTTTGTTGACACTTCCAGCCATAGCCCGTTCCCCCTTAAAAATCGTCTCTACTAATATTTCAGCAATCATAACACATTCCCAGCAAAAGCAAATGCGCCGAGGGGGTTACCCCTCGGCGCAGTGCCTGTCTCGTTCGCAGTTTTCAACTGGAAGCCTCGCCGTAAGCCCTCTTCAGGCGTTCGGCGCGGGCAAGGGAATCCTGATTCCACCCGTCAGTCAGCACGCGCGGCTTCCCGTACATGCGAACCTCAGGAGTGGAACTGACCACCGCCCCCATCGGGAAGAAGGTTTCAGTCACAGTCACATTCTGCTTCTGTTCAGTCATGAGAGCCTCCTAGCTCAAGTTGCGGCAGCGCTCTCAGCGCCACCTGTCTGGTAGTCACCACCGCGGCGGATATGAATCCACACCCGCCGCGCCGCATCAAAAAAGGATGTGACGGGAACATCAGGCCGCCGTGCCACAAACTCGCAGCACAACCGGTCCCCGTCTTTGCAATGGGTGAGACGCACCTCCTCACATTCCAGCTCGAACAAATCAATGTCCTTGCAGGAATACGGGTCGGTCACGACACGCGTGCCCAACCACTGGTACCAAAGAGGCATTTCAACGACATTACTTTTATGAGTCAAAGCCATAGCAGTCCTCCTTGTCCAAGTGAGGGGGAACGGGGATAGTCAAATAACAGTTTAGGGAAGGAAAACGCCAAAGAGATCCATGCCAACCACTTCTTCCGAAGTCCCCAGTTCAGCGGGGTGAAGGTCTAGCATCGGGAAATATGGTTCCCTTTGCACATCAGCACGTCTCGACGTCTTTCATCCCTTATATAGCAGTCCCCTCCCCCCTCCACAAGCCCACCCGCCAAAAAACATCCCAACCTGAAACTCCCAACTCCTGATTCCGGATTCCTATATTACAACCAACCCCACAACTTTCCACCGCTCCTCTCCCACTTTCCTTACATT